>JAVRPG010000361.1:0-3444 GCA_032162325.1 Mycobacterium sp.
TGGGATACCGGCATCGAGTTCGGCACGGTCGGCGTCGGTAAGGACGGCCACCGCTTGGAGATCACCACCTTCCGCGCCGACACCTACGATCAGGTGTCGCGCAATCCGGAGGTGCGTTTCGGCGAGCGCCTGGACGACGATCTGGTGCGCCGCGACTTCACCGTCAACGCGATGGCGGTGCGTATCACGCCCGACGGTCCGGGCGAATTCCTTGATCCCCTAGGCGGTTTGGCGGCGCTGCGCGCCAACGTACTGGACACGCCGTCGGCGCCGGAGGTGTCGTTCGGCGACGATCCCCTGCGGATGTTGCGTGCGGCGCGGTTCGTCTCGCAGCTCGAGTTCACCGTCGCACCGCGGGTGCTCGAGGCGCTTCTGGAGATGGCGCCGCAACTGGGCCGCATATCGGCGGAGCGGGTGGCCGCCGAACTGGACAAGCTGCTGTTGGGTGCGGATCCGGTCGCGGGCATCGATCTGATGGTGCAGACCGGTCTTGGCGAGGTGGTGCTTCCGGAGGTCGGCGCGATGCGAATGGCCATCGACGAACACCATCAGCACAAAGACGTCTACTGGCATTCGCTGACGGTGCTGCGTCAGGCGGCGGATCTTGAGCACGACGGGCCGGACCTGGTGCTGCGGTGGGCGGCGCTGCTTCACGACATCGGCAAGCCCGGGACCCGCAAGCACGAGCCCGACGGCGGGGTGAGCTTTCATCACCACGAGGTCGTCGGAGCGAAAATGGTCCGCAAGCGCATGCGGGCGCTGCGCTACTCCACGCAGATGATCGACGACGTGTCGCAGCTGGTGTACCTGCACCTGAGGTTCCATGGATACGGCGACGGCAGGTGGACCGATTCGGCGGTACGCCGTTATGTCGCCGACGCCGGCCCGTTGTTGCCGAAGCTGCACAAGCTGGTGCGCGCCGATTGCACCACCCGCAACAAGCGCCGAGCGGCCCGGCTGCAGGCCAACTACGACGACCTGGAACGCCGGATCGAGGAGCTGGCCGCCAAGGAGGATCTGGCACGGGTGCGGCCGGACCTCGACGGCAACGAGATCATGGGAATCCTCGGCATTCCGGCCGGTCCCGAGGTGGGCGAGGCGTGGCGGTATCTGAAGGAGCTCCGGTTGGACCGCGGGCCGCTGAGCCACGACGAGGCCGTCGACGAGCTGATGAAATGGTGGAACTCGCGGGAGCAACGCGACGTCTGATACGACATGGAGTACTGCCTTGGCGACGCGGACGGCTCCGCGACCATGTGGACCGCCGACCCCAACACCGATGTGGACGGCGATGGCTCAATGGACGCGGTCGGGCTGGATTTCGACGGCGACGGACTGCTCGACGACGCGATGGCCGACCTGGACGGTGACGGCCTCGCCGATCACCTGGTCCGCGACCACGCTTCGGACGCCACGTTCTTCACCGACGACGGGACCGGCACCTGGGCGGTCAGCGTCGACCGGGCGGGGCAATTGCGGTGGTTCGGACTCGACGGGGTGGAGCACTTCGGAGGGCAGGAGCGAAGCGACCCGGGAATCGGCGGGAGCGGACCACTGGTCGACGTCGATGCGGACGGGCAGGACGACGACCGGCTGACCGATACGGACGGCAACGGTCTGGCCGACCGCGCGCTCTCCGGCGACGTCGCGTATGTCGACACCGACGGCGACGGCCGGTGGGACGTCAAGCTCGCCGACTCCGACGGTGACGGCAAGGCGGACGCCGCCACCGAGCTGTAGTGCCGAGAGCTACTCCCGTCCGGGCCCGGGCGGCCCCGCAAAGGCCTGCGCAATACCGAGCCATTTCTCGGCGTCGTCACCGACGGCGTGGACATCGAGGGCCGCGCGCGGCCGGCGCTGCGTGACCAGCATGCAGAAGTCCTCCGCGGAGCCGGTGACGCGCTGCCCGGCGTTGTCGGGGCCCCACGACCATGTCGAGCCGTCGGGCGCACGCAGCTCCACGCGGAACGGCTCCGCGGGAACAGTGAGTCCGTTGATGGAGAACGCGAAGTCGCGGGTGCGCGCCCCGATGTGCGCGATCGAACGCAGCCGCGCCGTCGCGGGTCGCTTCACCCCGAGCGCGTCGGCGACATCCAGGCCGTGCGCCCAGGTTTCCATCAGCCGGGCGGTGGCCATCGATGGGGCGCTCATCGGCGGACCGAACCACGGCAGCTTGCGGCCGTCGGTGACGGCGAGCAGTTCGTCGTGCAGCCGGGCCCTGGTCTCGCGCCAGTCGGCCAGTAGACGGTCGGCCGGGAGCGCAGCCAGCTCCTCGGCGCCTCCGTCGACGAAACCGGTCGGATCCTTGGCGGCCTCCGTCAGCACCGCCGCAAAGCCTGCGCCGTCAGTCACCGCGGTCAGCGCGACCCGATCCGTCCACAGCAGATGCGCGAGCTGATGAGCGATCGTCCACCCGGGCGCAGGCGTGGCTCCGGCCCACCGATCGGCGGGCAGGTCGGCGACGATGGCGTCGAGGTCGTCGCTTTCCGCACGGAGGTCGGCCACCATCGGCCCCGCTGTCGCCATACCGGTCAGATTAACCCGGTGGTGCTGCGCGACGGCCGACTGTGGCGTGGACGGCCAGCCCCGCGAGGTACACCGCCGAGCCGGCGACCACGAGGGCGGGCTCGCGGCCGTCGGCCGGAATCACCGTCGCCGCCAACGTGATCGCGACGATGAACGACATCCAGAACAGCGCGTCCTGGACCGTGAACACGTGGCCGCGCAACGCGTCGTCGACGTCGATCTGCATCGCGGTGTCGACGCACAGCTTCACCACCTGCCCGGCCGCGCCGAGGAAGAATCCGCACAGCACCATCACAGGAAGCTGGAGGCCCGCGCCGCACAGCTGGACGACCGCCGCGAACGCCAGCGCGCCGTTGGGCGCGGCGTAGAGGCCCCACCGACGGACCACGCCCGGTGTCAGTGCGGTTGCTAGAAGCGAGCCGAGTCCACCCGCGCCGACGAACAACACTGCGGTGCCCAGCCCCGGGACGGCCTCGGTGTCGGAGTGCCGCACCATCACCAACACCAGCAGCGTGTTGATGCCGAACACCATCCGATGCGCGGACAGCCCCGCCAGGGTGGCCGCGACGGTTGGCACCGCCAACACGGTGCGCGCCCCGTGCAGCCATCCGGTGGCCACCGCATACGCGACCGAGCCGTGAATCGCTCGCTTGCTTTCGTGAGGCCCGAGGATGTGCGGCGGGAAGCGCACCGACAACAGCAACGCGACCGCAACCGGCAGGGCGACGATAAAAATGATTGCGGCAGCACCGGTGTCATCGGAGCCGAACGCCCAGCGCGGCAGCAACATGAAAATGGCGCCGAGGAACGCGGACAGGGCGCCGGTAGCGGTGGCCACTGAGTTCATCGTGACCACCTGTTTCCTGGGCACCACGTCCGGCAGCGCCGCCGACAGACCCGAGGACACAAATCGGGTGA
>JAVRPG010000362.1:0-2872 GCA_032162325.1 Mycobacterium sp.
AGGATGCGGGTGACCAACGTGTTTGTTTGCACGAGCAGGTTGTTCGTCAGGGCGCGCGCGACCGCTTGGATGTATTCGCGTGATCCGGCCCGCCGGCCCGCTGCCGCGGAAAACGGCACGTTGAACAGCCCCTCGCGTCCTTGCTTCAGTGTCCGGGCATCGTTCGGATCGAGCAGCCCGCGCAGCAGGGACTCCGACAGAGCCTTGGCGCCCACGCTGTTGAGCGCGGCGACCACGACCCGCTTCAGGCGATCGTCCGACGCCAGCAGCAGCGGATCTGCGATCTGCGTCGGCAGCCATCCGGCGAAGCCGTGGCCGCTTGGGTTGCCAGGCAGCACGGCGCGGTACTGGCACCACTCCACGCGCTCGAAGTAGCCGTTCATCACCTCGCTTCGCCAGGAGCTGTCGCCGGTCAGCGAAGCGATGTCGTCCCAGTCGCTGTTGTCGGCGCGCACCGTAATCATGGCATGATGCGCCGTGCAGCCACCCAGGGTTCCGGCGCGTGGATAAAACACGCCGTCCCTTGCCGGAACGAACTTGCTGTCCCGGCGCGCCTGAACCTGATCGGCATAGTGCCGCACGAAATAGCGCCACGACTGCGCGTCATCCTCGCTTGCCAGAGGATGGAAGGCTGGAACCGCATAATTGACCCCGCCGCTGTCGCCGCCGGCTTCGATGAGCACGACCTTGTGGCCGGCTCTTGCCAGATTGGCCGCCACCGGACCACCGCCGGCCCCGGAGCCGATGACGATGTACTCGACCGGGGCGGAGGCACTGACCGGCACGCCGCTGATCGGGCCAGGCGCGGAGGCGCACGCGGTTGCGCCAAGACCGGACGCTGCCAAGACCGAGACAGCGCGGGCGAGATCACGTCGCGATAGACCGGCGGTTCCAATGGTGTCGCGGCTGGTCATACCGAAGTCAGAAAGTCTTAAGGAAGGCGACTAGTGCGCGCTTGTCCGCATCAGACAGTTTGGTACCGAAATAGTGCCCGCGATTGACGACGTAGTCGGGGCACCGGCTGAGTTCATAGAGCGGGCGGGCCGCATTAGCGAACACCGCGCGTGCCTGTTCGTCGCTTGCCCGCGGCGGCAGCTGCTTGAGGTCGCTGATGAGCCGGACCAGCAATTCGATGACCTTGGCATCGTGAGCGAGCCGATCCTGCACATCGCCTTCCGGCAGCGGATTGAGATTCGCTATCAGGTTGACCGGCGTTCCCTTGGGGATGGGCCCAATCTCGATCCCGCCCTGGCCCTCAAACAGGGCAGGTACGATAAGGCGGGCAACTGGTTCCGACTTACGCACGAAGTCCGGGAGATACCCTGCCGGAATGCGCAAGTAGCTGGTCGCCGTCGTGCGGTCGATGAGGCCCGGGATGCGGCTGCCAAGCACCGGATCGGCGTCGCGACGCTCCGGCCAGAGCATTTGCTCGATTGAGGCCTGGAAGGTGCGCAACCGCGCTGCGACCGATGGCTCGGGATCAAATGGCCCAACGCTGTTGTTGAGCAGGAAGGGTGCGGTTGACCAGAGACTCGTCAGGCTTGGCACGCGCGTGTAACCGCGGCCGCCCGCCGGCATGACGTAAGGTTTCGGCGTGCCGTCGAATGGGTCATAGACCGTAACGGTGCCGACCGAGGGCAACGACTTGTAGCTTTCGGACGAGAAGTCGTTCCACACCTGGTCGCGGAGCGAATTGGTGGCGAGCGGACTGCAGACGTTGGTTTGCGTGACTGTCACCGGCACGCGCATATCGGTGGAGAGATAGTTGCCCTGCAGGAAGTCGGGCGCGAGCACAATCTGCCGCATCTCCGAGCGGTAGTCCTCGGTGTGCGCCCAGTCCCAGTAGCGTCCCCAGCACGCCAGGTAGCCTGGGCCGATGCAGGCTCCGGGGTTGGCACCTATGGGAATCGGCGGCTGCTTGCTGGAATGGCAGGCGGCGCAGTTCTCGGCAAATGCTTGCTTGCCGCGCTGGAGTATGGATTCGTCCGCTGTGAGGTAGCGGCGTCCGCCAGGCGCGTTGGCCAGGCGATGCGGGTAGGATGCTTTGAGCAGGAACAACGCCATATCGGGCGTCTGCGTCTCGGTCGCACCCCAGTAGGCGGAGTTCGCCCGCAGGGTGGCGATCTGAATCGGGCTCTGCGGCTGCCCGCCGATGATCGGGCGGAAGTGGCGCGTCCATTCCTCGCCGAACAGACCAATATTCACATAGACGCGGTTGAGCGCGCCCAGCACACCGACTGAATCTGACCCGTCCTTGAGCACATGCGGGGTGAACACGCTGTTGGGGGGCTGGAAGAATCGCGTCAACGGGCCTTGCGAGACGAAGTCGTTGAACTGGCGGTTCCCGAGCTCTCCGTCCGCCAGCGTCTCGTGCCCCCATTGCAGCGCCGCGTCGAGCCTCGGCCCGAGACTGTAGACCGCATTCATCGTGCGGGGGTTGTTAATGTAGTCCGTAGCAACGAGGGACGTGTCGAGCGAGCCGGGCCGCGAGGTGTGCAGCACCTGGAACAGGTAGTTCGAGGCGTCGGACTGCCAGTTGAAGATGCGGTCCACCCAGAAATACTGGGCGCCAACCACCGAGCTCAGGTTGCGCCAGGCGGGATGCTCCGGATCGGCCGGCGGCTGCTCCGGGTTCGGCCCGACATGGCAAAAACCGCAGGACATTCCCACCCGGTAAGGTCTAACCAGGTCCTTCGAGAGATAATAACTTGGATCTGAATAGTAACGCACCGGATCCCAGCGCTTGGCAGCCGCTTCATCGAAGTTTGGGTTAGGGAACAGGCGTAATCCTGCGATACCGGTCGCCTGACCGTAAAAGGAGCCGACCGGCTGGACCCGCCCTCGTGCGCCGCTGGCGACCCCGGGATAGCGT
>JAVRPG010000363.1:0-3698 GCA_032162325.1 Mycobacterium sp.
AGGCGGGTGTTGCCGGTGGCGCGGCCGAAGTACTTCTTGGCGGCGCCCTTGGCGGCCTCGGCTTTGTGGGCGATCTTCTTACCGATGCTCATTACGGATTCCTTCGTTTTCGGCGGTCTCAGACCGCGCGATTGCGGGCCGAAAGTATCGACCGCGGTATCGGTGCCCACCGGGTTTCGCCGACGTGCGCGATCCCCGTTGTTGTCGCTCAACGGATGGTCGGGCCCTGCGATGGTCAGCACCCCGATGAACCCGACAATTACGGCGACGAGGCGGACTTCGAATCCAACGATCTCGATCATGTCGACGCCTCTGATCTGGTGCTAGAACTCCAGTACACGCCGCATTTGCAGCGTTGTCAACGGTGTTAACGAATGGTGTTGACACACTGTGTTTACTGAGGCGAGCGCTGCTTCGATGACGACACAGTCGATCGAGACGGACGCGGATGGCTGAGATTCGACGGAGCTGTTCGAGATCTTTGCGTCGTGCACTGAGGCATGGGCGGGTCCGGATTCAGCCCGCATCGGGTCGACGCCAGTCGGCCTGCGCGGCACCGAACCTCGCCCGGCATTTCGGTGTCGGCTGTTCTGCCGGCTGAATGTCCCACTGCGAACGAGCTGCAGACCGCTAGGCCGACTGGCCGCCGAGGACGTAGGCGTCGGTCACGAGGGTTGCTCGTCGAACACGAACACGACTTTGCCCTCGCGACCCGTGTCGCCTTGGGTGAGGCCCAAGGCGTCTTTCCAGTCCTCCAGCCGCATCGTGCGGTCGACGCGTGCGCTGAGCGTGCCGTCGGCGACCAACTCCACCAAATCGCGATAGGCGCTGTGCACCTGTGTGGTGTCGGTGCGGCGGAGCCAGTTCATCAGCCAGAATCCGGTCCAGTTCACATGGCGGCCGATCAAATCAAGCACGCCCGGTGAGGCGGTCTGTCCCGATAGAACCGCATAGGACACCAAGGTCCCGCCGAAGCGGAGGTGGTGGACGAGCTGCCGCGCTGCGCGGCCGCCGACGGAGTCGACGACGACGTCGAGCTCGGTGCCGCTGAGTGACTGAGCCAGATTGGATTCGAGATCGTCATCGTCGATGACGACCCGATCCCCACCCCAGCTACGGACCTGCTCGGCGGCGGCCTCGCGCCGGACCACGCTCATGGTTTTCCAGCCGAACCGCCGCGCCAATTTGATCAGGTACTCGCCGACCGCCGAGTTGCCCGCCGTCTGGCCAATCCAGCGGTCGGGCATCCACGGATTGCCGTAGTCACGCAGCATCAGCAGGGCGGTCATCGGGTTGATCCCGACCATCGCGAGCTGAACGGTGTCGATATCGTTGGGCACGACGACGATGTCGGTAATGGCGGCGATCACATGGGTGGCCCAGGTGCCGTTGCGGTACGTCGGTAGGAGTAGCACCCGCGCACCGACCAGCGAGTCGTTCTCACCGGGGCCGACGGCCAGCACCCGGCCGACGCCTTCGGCTCCGACGTCGGATGGGGGCTGCGGTGTAATGAAGTACTGGCCGCTGATGTAGAGGAAATCCGAGGCGTTGACGGTGGCGGCCTGAACCTCGACGAGCACTTGGCCAGGACCGGGTGCGGGTGCCTGAAATTCGACGAGTTCGAGGACGTCGGCGGGTTCTCCGATAGCGGTGATCTGAAGCTTATGCACGGTAGCTCCTTCGATATGCGTTGGGATTAGTCCTGTTTGACGACGTGCAGTGCGCTCAGCGGCCCGTCGAGCTGCATCAGCCGCCCGCCCTCACGCAGTCCGCCCAGTAGCACGGGGGCGAATCCGAGCGCTTCGCCGAATTCGGCGAACTCGGCGTTGATCGCGTCGTCGTCGCCGGCGAAGAACAGCACTTGGCGCCCATCGTGGTGTCGGGGGTCGGCCTCGATGTAGACGGCGTACATGGCGTTGAACGCCTTGATGACCGTGGCGCCCGGTAGGTGGCGTGCCACCCACTCGCTGCCGGTCTCATCGCCGAGGTCGACCCGCCCGGAATAGGTGGGTTCGTATTGGGCGAACTGGTTGCTGGCGTCAACCACAAGACGCCCCGACCAGTGCGGCACCTCGCTAGCCAAGTCGGGAATCTTGATGAACGGGATGGCGATGACCACCAGGTCTGCGTCGGCCGCCTCGGCCACCGTGCCCGCCGAAGCGGCCGCCCCCAGTTCGTCGACCACCGCGGTCAATGTGTCCGGGCCGCGACTATTGCTGAGGATGACCGGAATTCCCGCCGCCACAGCACGTGTGGCTACGGCCCGTCCGACGGCTCCCGATCCGATGACTCCAATTTTGGCGAACACGTGCACCTCTTCTAGGCGGTTCGATCGCAGACCCCACGTTAGCCCGTTCTGTATTACTTAGTCAATAATCGCCGCGGGGTGCAACTGCGTCGGGACTCGTGACAGCGCCACGCCACCGTGGGTTTTGGTATACCAGACGGTCAACAATTCACATGCCTTGGCGCATAGTGGTGTTCGGCACGGCCATCGTGGACTAGGCCGCCGCCTATGGGCGAGGAAGCAGCGCGATCGCCTGGTCGGCGACGGCGACGATCGCCCGCGGCGGCATTCCTCCCTTGCGCAGCGCCTCCGCCCCGCGCAACAGCGCCAGAATCAGCAGCGCCAATTCGTCGGGGTCGGCGTCGGGATGGATGTCCCCGTCGCGCTGGGCCAGTCGGATCGCTTCGGACAGGCCGCGTTGATAGCCGTCGAGCCACCTGCGGACCCGGCGGGCAACCTCCTTGTCGGTCGCCCCCATCTCCGCGGCGCTCTTGGCCATCAGGCAGCCCCGTCCCTTGGTGTCAGCGGTCAGCAGTTTGGTGATCAACCGGATGTGATCAACAACCCGGTCCCGGCCGCTTTTGTCCGGATCGCGCAAATCGGCCAGCAGTTGGCCCATCACCGTGGTGGCGTAGTCATCCAGCGCCCGCAGGAACAAGGCACGCTTGTCATTGAATGCCGCATACAGGCTGCCACGACCAAGTCCGGTCACGACGGTCAAGTCGTCAAGTGAGGTGCCGTTGAAGCCGTGTAGCCAGAACTGGTCACGGGCGGCCTGCACGACCTCGTCCTCGTCAAATTCTCGTGGTCGAGCCATGACAGCAGACTACCCATTTATTAACTGATCGTTCCACAACCCGTGCTCAGTCGGTGTCGCGAAGCGGCGTCGACTGGGGCCTGCCCGGCGGTTATCCGAGTTCGATCGCCACACCCCAGTAAGCCGTGGTCGGTCCAGGATCCGTCGTAGTCCTCACCGACATGTTATTGACTGATCGAACCAGAACTCGCTACGCTTATTCTGTACTAGGCGATAAACAACAGGTGGCGGCGGAGTGAAGCTTCATGGGTTTGGGCGCGTGCCGAGGAGGAGTTCGGCCGTGGTGTAGGCGTCGTATCGGCCGTCCGCGACGGCTGGGCTAAACGCTTGGCAGACAGCGAGTGTCAGAAAATCTTTGGTCTCAGTGGGGGCAGACGCGCGACGGTTAGGTCGGCGCGCCCCACTGCCCATCCCCGTGATCGCGGCGACGTTCGTCCGCTGTCGGCGCTTCGTCGTCGGGTGCGAACCCTGCCTGCCTGAGTATCCGGCGCAAGTCGACGATCATCTGTGCATCGATGTCTTTGCCGCGCGGCGCCTCGAGGACTTCGGTTTCTGGACCTAACGCCACCGTGAATTTGCCGTTGCGCTCTTCAG
>JAVRPG010000364.1:0-7352 GCA_032162325.1 Mycobacterium sp.
GAATGGCAGGACGTTGGGCATCGTCACCACGAGTTCGGAGACCGCGTTCAGTCAGTCACCGGAGACGATCTACGACTTCGTCACCAACCCTGTGAACTGGACTAAGACCTATCCCCACAGCACCAACGTCGGCGGCCTGCCAGACGCCCTGCCGTTGAAGGTCGGCGAGACCTGGACGGAGGCGCGCCCGGTATCGGAACGACGATCGGCACACTGTTCGACGAGAGCGGAGCCGTCGGGGCGATCCAGGAATCGGTGTTGGTCCGGCCGATGCCCCAGTCACCGAAGTAACGCTCCCCCAGTCGCTTTCGCGTTTAGTCAGCCGACGCAGGCGCCGGTGGCGACAGGCTGTGAACTGTCGACACTCGCCTGCAGCGAGACCTGTTTGGCGGTAAGCACGAAACCGGTGTCGGGGTCATCGACCGCTGCCCCGAAAGAAATGCCGAGCACCCGATTGTTCAGGTCGATGAGCGGTCCGCCGGAATCGCCTTGTCCAACTTTGCCGCTGATCACATACACCTCGCGTGTCACGGTGGTGGTGTGATAGATGTCTGGGCCGCTGAGCTCGACGACCTCGCGGATCCTCGCCGGATTGGCGACGAATTGTCCGCCGCCCGGGTATCCCAGCACCAGGGCGTCGGTACCAGTGGGTGCCGCGTCCAGGGCGAACGCCAATGGCGGCGCCTGCAGTTCGGGCACATCCAGGATCGAAATGTCTGCGTTGGGGTCGTAGGACACCACTGTGGCGGCGTATTCCTGGCCGCCGACCGAGACGCTGAAGCTGTCCGCGCCCGCGACCGTGTGGGCGGCCGACATCACGCGATTCGGTGCAATGACAACACCGCTGCCCTCGAGGATCTTCTGGCAAGCGTGCGCCACGCTGCGGATCTTGACGACGCTGCGCGCGGCCTCAGCCACTACCGCGTCGCTCGCATGCGAGGCATCGGGCGGGTCAACCGTGTCGATCGGAGCGCGGCCGTACGGTTGGGTGACCTCGGTAATACGCGAGAGCGTTTCGACTACCTTGCCGCAGCCGGTCAGCGCGCCTGCGGGAGAGGCGACGGCGATGGCGATCAATAAAGCCGCGAGTCGCATACGCCTCATCGACCAGACGATAGAGCCTTTTGCGCCGTATTGTCAGTCGGTCAGGCGCAACGCCGCGGCAGGACACTGTGTCACTGCCTGCTGCATCCGATCACGGTCGTTTTCCGGCCGCTCGTTGTCGTGGATCAGCACGATGCCGTCGTCCTGCACCTCGAACACATCGTCGGCGAGCGACTCGCAGATTCCGTGCCCGGTGCACTTGTCGAGGTCGACTTCGACGCGCATGTTACTCCTATTGAACAAAGGCCGGAAGACGCTTGACGCCGTGGACGAAGCTGCTGTACAGCAGGTCGGGCTCGCCGAACTCGACGGTCTTCAGCCGAGTCATTAACTCGCGGAACAGGTTTCGCAGTTCGGCCTTGGCCAGCTGGTTGCCGAGGCAGAAGTGCGGCCCTCCGCCGCCGAACCCGAGATGCGGGTTGGGTGAGCGCTGCAGATCGAACGCGCCGGGATCGGTGAAGACGGCCTCATCCCGGTTCGCCGAGCAGTAGAACAGGCCGACCTTGTCTCCCGCCCGTACGGGATGACCGTTGATCTCGGTGTCCTCGGTCGCGAAACGCGCGAACTGCATGACCGGCGACGCCCAACGGATGAATTCCTCGACGGCGGACCCGATTCGGTTCTCGAGGTCCTCCATCAGCCAGTCGCGCTGCGCGGGGTTCTCGACCAGCGCCATCATGACGTGCGTCGTGGTCTGCTTGGTGGTGTCGTTACCGGCCGACGCCAGCAGGATCAGGAAGGCGCCGATCTCCTCGTCGGTCAGCCGGTGACCGTCGACCTCGGCGTTGACGATGCTGGTCATCAGGTCGTCGCCGGGATTGGCGCGCCGGAACTTCGCCAGCTCCGCTCCGGTGCTGCTGAGCAGCATGATCTCGTTGATGGTGTCTTGCGCCCGCTCTTCGAGCGTGCTGTATTCGTCGTCGCTCATCGAGAACAACTTCTCGGCGGCCTTGGCCACCGCAGGCTGGTCGGCGGTCGGCACGCCGAGCATGTTCATGATCGTCATCATCGGCAGCCGCGCCGAGCACGCCGCGACGAAGTCGACGTCGCCCGCGCCGACGAGGTCGTCGACGACACGGACCGCGCTCTTCTGAATCTGCTCTTCGATCTCGCGAACATGTCGCGGCGTGAACGCCGAACTGATCAGGCGCCGGTAGGTGGTGTGCTGCGGCGGATCCATCGTCAGGAAGAACGAGGCAATGTGCTGCACCTCGGCAGGCATCGGATCGAGGGCGACCCCCTTGGCGGAGGTGAACAGCTCGGCGTGCTGGCTGACATACGCGATGTCGGCGCGCCGCGTGAGTGCCCAGTAGCCGGGTTCCTCCATCGGGAACGCGAAGGGCCGGTGCCAGGTGAGTCCCTCGCCCCTGCGGAGCTGTGCGAACGTCTCGTCGCGGACGGTGAAGGACTGGCTCCAGAAGTCGTGCGACGTGATGTCGATCGGACTGTGTTCACGTGCCTGCACCGCTGCCGCTGTCACAGATTTAGCGTGACACTTCGATGAAAATTTGTAAAGCTGTGACGATGCAGGCGCCCGATCCAGACACCTCGAGCCGGCAGCGGATCCTTGCCGCCACCGCCGAGGTGCTCGGCCGCAACGGCATGACGAAGCTGAGCCTCTCCGAGGTTGCACTGCAGGCCGGGGTGTCGCGACCGACGCTGTACCGGTACTTCGCCGACAAGAGGGAACTGCTCGACGCGTTCGTGGTGTGGGAGCGGCAGTTCTACGAACGGGCGGTCGCCGAGGCGACCGCCGACATTCCCGCCTGCGAGAGACTGGACGCCGCGTTGCGCGTCATCGTCGAGTACCAGCAGTCCTATCCCGGACTGCGGATGATCGACATCGAGCCTGCCCAGGTCATCAGGAGACTGTCGCGAGTCATTCCGCTGATGCGCGCCCGGCTCGAGCGGCTTGCCAAGGGGCCGGACGCGACCTTGGCCGTCGCCACGGCGGTTCGAGTGGCGATGGCGCACTATCTGATGGCAAGCGACGACGCCGACCAGTTCCTGGAACAGCTCCGCTACGCGGCGCGCGTGAAGCACCACTCTTCGGCCGAGGCACCTCGAATCGCTCTGGCGCCGGACTAGTTCCGGCGAGCCCTCAGTTCCGTGAGAATCTCGTCGGTGTGCTCGCCCAGTTGCGGTGCCGTCGAGTGCGGCTGCCACGGCGTGCCATGGAAGTCCGCCGGGGACGCGACCATCGGCACATCGGTGTCGCCATCGGGGACGTAGACGACGCCCCCCGCGGCGTGGAACTGCTCGTCGGCCACGACGTCCTCGAGCGAGTTGATCGGGGACCAGAAGAAATCCGGTTCGGTCGCAAAGACTTTCGCCCATTCATCGAGCGGCTTTGTCGCAAAGATCTCGTCGAGTTCGGCGACGAGTTCGGTCGAGTTGGCGGCGCGGGCCTGTGCCGTGTCGTAGCGCGGATCCGTCAACCAGCCAGGCCGCCCGACCGCGCGGCAAAGCGGCGGCCAATGGCGACCGGCCTGCAGGCCGACGATCCAGAATCGTCGCCCGTCCCCCGCCGCGTAGTTGTTCATGCACGGGTTGCCCATGGTCTCTCGTTGGCCGATCGCAATGGAATGCCCGGTCAGCAGGAAGGTGTTGAGGTCGAAGCTGACGGTGTAAGCGCCCTGCCGGTACAGCGAGGTGCTGACCAACTGGCCCTTCCCGGTCCGCGTTCGCGCAACGAGGGCGGCACACACCGCGGCCGCCAGCGTCATGCCCGCCGTGTGATCGCCCATCCCGCCCCGCTGGAACGGGGGTGTGTCCCCGGGCCGGGTGAGCAGATGCGCCAACCCGGCTCGCGCCCAGAATGCGGCGACGTCGTAAGCCGCGCGGTCGGCTTCGGGTCCGGTGTCGCCGTAGCCGGTGATCAACCCGTACACCAGGCCGGTGTTGCGGGCGGTCACCGACTCGAAGTCCAAGCCGATGCGGCGCAGCGCGCCGGGGCGGACGTTGGTGATGAACACGTCTGCGTCTCTGAGCAATTCGAATGCGGTCGCGCGGCCGTCGTCGGTCGTCAGGTCGAGCACGATGCTGCGCTTGCCGCGGTTGTCCATCTCGAACGGCGGGCTCACCGCGTCCTCGATGCCGAGCATCCGGCCGAACATCCGCGCCGGGTCGCCGTCCGGCGGCTCGATCTTCACCACGTCGGCGCCCCAGTCGGCCAGTATTCCCCCGGCCGCCGGACCGGCCACCCAGACGCCGAGTTCGACGACCTTGACGCCTTCCATTGGTCCGGCCATCGTCATCCCTTCTCACAGCGCTTTTACAATTCACGGCAATTTTGTAAACATGACGAGGTGGAACGTGTTGCACCGATCGTCGGCCTGGCGTCGCATCTTGGCCGCGGCGTACAACGTATCGCCACGGACGCGATCGTCGGCAGAGTTCGATCGCTGCCCCGCACGATTGGCGACCTCGACGCAACCGCCCTCTCTGGCCTACACCCTGGTCACGAGCATGACCACTACCGACCGGCAGGCAAGTGGACGTGAACTTCTCGACGAGTACCGCCGGCTGCTGGCCAGCGCAGGCGGTCCCGACCTCGACCGCGACGAGCTGTGGGACCGCTACCGGCAGCGCGCCCTGTACGCCTACGTCGCGGCACTGATCACCGCCGGGATGGGCGGCATGCAGGCCGAGGACATCGCACTGGAAGGACTGCGGCGAAGTGTCGCCGCGCTGGACGACCTAGACACGGTCCCGCTCCTTGAGAAGTCTCTGTGACCGACGATCTACGATCATCAAGACCAAACGATTGAGGCCCAGAACGTGAACGAACCACTACGCGCATCCGAAAACGTCGAGGACACCTCGACGAGACACCGGATCCTTGTCGCGACCGCGGAGGTGCTCGGTCGCAGTGGTCAGACGAAGCTGAGCCTTTCGGAGGTAGCCCTGCAGGCAGGCGTCTCCCGTCCCACGCTGTACCGCTGGTTCGCGTCCAAGGGGGAACTGCTCGACGCGTTCGGCGTCTACGAGCGCGAAATGTTCGACACCGGCATCAGCAGAGCGACTGCGAGTCTGCGTGGGACGGAAAAGCTCGACGCCGCGCTGCGATTCATCGTCGACTACCAGCAGTCCTACTCGGGCGTGCGACTGGTCGACATCGAACCCGAGGTCGTCATCGCGCAGCTGGCCCGGATCATTCCCGTGATGCGGGCACGCCTGCAGAAGCTGATGCCGGGACCCAACGGGGCTGTCAAGGCCGCGACGGCGATCCGGGTCGCCGTGTCGCACTACATCGTGCGCAGCGACGACGGTGACCAGTTCCTGGCGCAGCTGCGTCATGCCGCAGGGATCAAACAACAGGGTTGATTGTTTCGGCTCCGCCGAAGTGCTGACACTTCCGCGACAATTTGTAAAGCTGTCTCCTATGACGGGAGTGCAGTCCGAATCGGGCGTGCTGGCCGGTGAAGAACGGATGTTGATCGACGGCGAGCTGCAGTTCACCGGCAGCGGAGCGAAATTCGACGTCATCCACCCGGCCAGCGAACAAGTGGCCGGTCAGGCCACTGACGGCACAGTCGGGGACATGGAGCGCGCCGTCGGGGCGGCGCGACGGGCCTTCGACGCAGGCGACTGGTCCCGCGATCTCGAGTTTCGGTACCACTGCCTCACGCAATTGCACGCAGCGCTCGAGAAGAACAAGGAGCGGCTACGCCGGGTGCTGGTGACCGAGGTCGGCTGCCCGGTCGCGGTGTCCGGTTCTCAGATCGAGAGCCCGGTCGAAGAGGTCAAGCACTGGGCAGAGCACGGCCGGGCCTTCGAGTACCTCGTTGACACAGGCGTACATCCGACCCAGTTGGGTCCGGCGCGGCGCAAGATCCATTACGAGGCTGTCGGTGTCGTCGGCGCGATCACGCCATGGAACGTTCCGCTCTACCTCAACATCGCCGAAACGGTTCCCGCGCTGATGGCCGGCAACACGGTTGTGCTCAAGCCCGCACAGCTCACCCCGTGGTCGGGCAGCGAGTACGGGCGGATCGTGGCCGAGGAAACCGACATACCGGCGGGCGTCTTCAACGTCGTGGTGTCCAACGCCAACGAGGTGGGCGCGGCGCTGTCGGCCGACCCGCGGGTCGACATGATCACGTTCACCGGTTCTACCGCGACCGGTCGGGCGATCCTGGCCGCCGGTGCGCCGACGGTCAAGAAGACGCTGCTGGAACTGGGCGGCAAGTCCGCGCACATCGTGCTCGACGACGCGGACTTCAGCTCTGCGATGCCGATGGCGGCGATGATGGCCTGCGTGATGTCGGGGCAGAGCTGCATCCTGCCTAGTCGAATCCTATTGCCGCGCAGCAGATATGACGAGGGCCTGGCCATCCTCAAGGCCAGCATGGGGGCGTTCCCGGTCGGCGACCCATGGACGCCTGGCAATCTCCAGGGCCCGCAGATCAGCGAGACCCAGCGGCAGAAGGTGCTGGGCCTCATCAAGAGCGGCGTCGACTCGGGCGCGAGGCTGGTGACTGGTGGCGGCGTCCCCGACACCCTGCCGACGGGCTACTACGTGCAGCCCACACTGTTGGCCGACGTCGACCCGGATTCGCAAGTCGCGCAAGAGGAGATCTTCGGCCCGGTACTCACCGTGACGCCGTACGACACCGACGACGAGGCCATCGCTATCGCCAACAACAGCATCTACGGTCTGTCCGGCGAGGTCAGCGGCGGTGACCTGGACCGGGCACTGGAGGTCGCCAAGCGGATGCGCACCGGCAACGTGACCATCAACGGCAAGAGCCACTTCGGGATCACCAGCCCGTTCGGCGGCACGAAGCAGAGCGGCCTCGGCTACCGCAATGGCGAAGAGGGTTACAAGGAATACCTGGAGGCCAAGACGATCGGCATGCCCGACGCTCCCCAACCACATATGTGAATTTGCCCGCGTAGCGAGCGACAGCATCGAACATGTCGGACGTGCCTGCCACGGTTCGACAATGGACGCCAGGCATCAACTGCAAGGCATCGAGCTCCGCTACGCGCTCACGCTGTATCTGTTGCAGCACGGGCCCACAACTGTCAATGAGCTCATCGAGGCGATGACGTGGCAGGGCTTCGACATCGGCGGGCGGGCGTCGAAACAGGTATCCGATGCGCTGCGTTGGGAGAGGCGCCGCGGCAGAGTCCGTCGCATCGCGCGCGGCCTCTACGGCCCCGGATATGTACCACGCGCCACGGAGTACCGCATTCACCAGCGTGTCCTCGCACTGCGTGCCGCAGCCAAGCCCTTGTGGCTC
>JAVRPG010000365.1:0-3299 GCA_032162325.1 Mycobacterium sp.
CGCCAATATCGTGGCATTCTGCGCATCCCCCGTGTGCCATAGCGCAGAGCCCGTCCAATGTTGGCGGGCTCTGCACGCTGACGCTTCGCCGTGATCGCGCTCACACGGACACGGATGCCTGACTGCGGCTGGAAAGCGCATTGGAACCAATGCCCAGCTGTTGATAAATATCTGGGCGAACCGCTTGTGCCTCGGGCAAAAACCACAACGCCGCCCATGCGTGCAGTTCACCCTCGCGAAGGACGAACGTGAAGTCGGCCCCCGGCGTCGCCAATGCCTTGTCTTGGAGGAGAAGCACATCGGGTGCTACGACATCCACGCTTCCGGCGTAGACGGCGGTCGGCGGGAGTCCAGCCAGTGACCCGTACAGGGGACTGACCAGCGGATCGGTGAGATCAAGGTCCCCGGCCCATTGTTGGCCCTTGCTCAGAAGCGAGGCGCTCACCAGGGGGTCGTCAATGGATGGGATGGCGGGGTTGCTGAGGCTGGCATCGAGACCCGGTGAAAGGAGCACCATGTGTGACGGCACCGGGTCACCGCGACGCACCAACTCCTGTACGGAGGTCAGCGCGAGATTGCCGCCGGCGGAGACGCCGTAGACACTGACATTCTCGGCACCGTGCTGATCGATCTGTGCGGAGATCAGGTCCGCCATGACGGGGACGACGGTGCCGGCCGTCCCTTCCGGCACCAACGGGTAGATCGGCACGACCACGGTGGCGCCGGTGTCGCGGACCATGCGCGCGTAATCGGGCCACTCAAGCACAACGTTGGCCTGAACTACGTATCCGCCCCCGTGCAGCGCCACCACGTACTTCCCCGACGGGTTGGGGGACGAAATTGTATAGACCGGCATCCCGTCGAACTCGCTGCGCTGCACGTTCAGTCCCTGCGTCAGGAACGGCGGCGGACTGTCGCTCCCTGTCAGTTGTAGTACCTGCGTGACGATATCCACACCTGTGATGTCCGAGATCACACGCAGGGCCCGAGCCGCTGCGGTAACGACTTGGGCGACGATCGATGGTTCACCGGCAAATGTGGCTGCCGCCGCGGTCACGCTGGGCTGCGTTTCGGGAGTCAGGGTCGACACCCCCGTAGGTGGTGCGCCAGTCATGCTGGTGAGGGCCCCGACGGTGATCGGTCCGGCCATCGGTGTGAGCTTCGCCGACGGGATCGAGGGGGTCTGTTCGAACTCGCGGCGGGCGAAGGCCGCCAGTGTCCACAGCGCCGGCGTCTGGGCGGGCGCGCCGCCCGGCGCGGTGGTGGCCCCCAACGGGCTCAGCACGGTGTTGACGAAGCCGGAGACCATTCCGGCCACGACGTTGACCGGGGTGCTGACCATTGCTGTCGTGGTGGTGGTCGCGGGGGCGGGGGGGCGCGGCACCATCCTGATGTCGGCGAAATGCGTTGTCACCGGTGTGATCGCGGCAACCGGCATGCTGGGCGTGGTCGGGGTGAACGCCTGCACTGCGTCGGCCACGACCCGGGTGGCATCGATGTTGGCGGTGGGTGCGGCGGGTGGTTTCATCGCGGCCCTGGTGCTGGTGGTTTGCGCAGCGATCGAGGCCAACGCCGCCGACGCTGCCGCAGGCGGTGCGTGGCGACCCGGTGTTGGGCTCAGCGGTATCGGCCAGAGTTTCGGGCGCGGGACGCTGAGGGTCTCGGGCGTCGCGATTATGCTCGCCGCCGCAGTCGGAGCAGTCGAGTCCGGCTCGGATCGATCGTCAGCCGTTGGTGCGTCGGTGCCGGCGAACGGTGAACGGGTCGGTGGACCGGTGTGCGCGCCGCCGGTGCCCGCCACCGCAGCTGGCGCGGCCAAACCTGCCCGCCTGACCTGCCTGTCGAGTGAAACAGAATGGACGCCACCCGAACTGCTCACCGCCATCCCGCCGGGCGGATTCAGCGGACCCATCGGTCCAGGTCGACCCCGATGACGACCGGGCGGGTCGTCGGTTGACGCCGACGAACTCGTTGACGACGTCGGGCCGGGATCCGGCGACGAACTTGACGGCGACGAATCAGATGACGGGCCAGCGCCGGAATCGGCGGGCTCGGCGAACGCCACAGCGGGCGTATTGGCGATCGCCATCCCAACCCCCAGCGCTACGGCCAAACCCCCGACCCGTCCGATGTACTTTGCGTTACCCATCCTCGTTCCCTTCCTCGATGTGCTGGCGGAACAATCGCCACCTCTTCGGGTGAAGTTCCGCGATAGGAATCGTCGCTCGCGCTCGGTGGGACGAGCTCAGTAGCGCACCACTGGAATCTCGCTCGGTTTCGGCGCGGTACTACTTAAATGCGATCGCGAGCTCCACTTGCTCCCGGCCCAGGCGGCAGTGGTCCCGCGTGGTCGGTGCTTGAAACGGCGGTGCCTGGCCGCGCGACGCCAACGTGGTTTGGTTCGGCGTGCGTTGGTCGCAGTCGCGGCGTCTGTTGTCTTGTGAGCCGCAAGGAGTTTCGCTTCGGCGAGGCGCAAGGCGGCAATCACCCTGCGCGTGGGCTTCGTACGCGGCAACGGCACAGCAGCCGCCGTGCTGAAGGCTACTTGCTGCTCGGTGATCACGACCGGCGGCTGACTCACCGCTTCGATGACATGCTCAGGATCTTCGACGACATCCTGCGGATCGGCGGGTGCCGCAATTAATTCGGACACTTCCTGCCTTCGTCCTTTGGAGTTCCGCAATGCGAATCGTCGCTCGCATGCGGTGCGACGAGCTCAGTAGCGCGCTACTGCAATCTGGCCCTGGTTCGGCGCGGTACTACTTAAGGGCGGTCTCGAACTCCCGCTTGCCCTGCCCAGACGGCAGTGTCCAAGCGTTGTCCGCGGTTGAAAGGACGGCGGCGCCTGGCCCCGCGATTCAAACGTGGTGCAGTCGGCTGCGTCAGTGGCAGTCGCGGTAGCGGCCGTTTGATGTCTGTTCCGCCGCAAGGAGTTTCGCCACGGCGATCCGGTAGAAGCCATCCAGGGCGGCCTGCTCGACGTTGACGTATAGGCAGATCACGTCGGCGGCGACGCCGGCGTCGCGCAGTCTCAATGCCAGCGAGTACGGTAACGGCAGCCTGCGCAGCGCCCGCTCGCGCTCGCTGAGTTCATCGGCCATCTGAGCAGCATGCCTCTGTGGTGGACGTGCCGAATCAGTATGTCAATACTGAAATCATCGCCGGCGCCGAGCGCACGCCTTCAAACGCGATGTCACTCTGTTCGCGTCCCGTTGTGGGTTAGCAGGGCGGCGAGTTCGTCGCGGCTGGTCGTTCCGGTCTTCAACATGGCCCGGTAGATGTGGCTTTCGACGGTGCGT
>JAVRPG010000366.1:0-10929 GCA_032162325.1 Mycobacterium sp.
GCTTGGCGGACCGGCGTGCGAGGTTCACGTCGTCGTGGGTTGTGGGAGGGGCGCAGTGATCGGGTCGGAGGCGGGCTCGGGACGGTTTCTCTTCACGATCTTGAAGGTGTTCAGTGGCCACCAGAACCAACGTCCCAACGCCGCGGCGATCGAGGGGGTCATGAAGGATCGCACGATCAGCGTGTCGACCAGCAGACCGATGCCGATGGTCATGCCCAGTTGGCCGACCACGCGCAAGTCGCTGACGATCATCGACATCATAGTGAACGCGAACACCAGGCCGGCCGAGGTGACCACGCCTCCGGTGGCGCCCATGCCGCGGATGATGCCGGTGTTGAGACCGGCGTGGATCTGCTCCTTCAGTCGCGAGACGACCAGCAGGTTGTAGTCCGAACCCACGGCCAGCAGGATCACGATCGACAGGGGGAGCACGATCCACTGCACCCCTAGACCCAGGATGTCCTGCCAGAGGAGTACCGACAGACCACAGGCGGTGCCTAGAGATGCGGCCACCGTTCCGACGATGACCAGTGCGGCCACCACGCTGCGGGTGATCAGCAGCATGATCGCGAAGATCAGGATCATCGCCGCGATGCAGGCGATCAACAGGTCGACCGTGACGCCCTTCGCCATGTCGCTGTAGAGCGATCCAGTGCCGGCCAACGAAACCTTCGCGTTCCCCAGCGGGGTGCCCTTGATGGCGTCGGCGACGGTTTCCCTCATTCCGGCGACGTGCTTGATTCCGTCCACCGAGGCCCGGGTCACCCTGGTGGGTGATGATGAACCGGACGGCCTTGCCGTCGGGCGAGACGAACATCTTGAGGCCGCGTTGGAAGTCGGGTTCTTGAACACTTCCGGCGGCAGGTAGAAGGAGTCGTCGTTCTTGGCCTCGTCGAAGTACTGACCCATCAGCGTCGAACCCTGGGCGGCCTCCTGCTGGTGGGCCTGGATGCCCGCCATCGTGCTGTGCGTGGCCAGCATGAAGTCGCGCATCGTCTTCATGGACTGGATGGTCGGCGGGAGCGTTGCCAGCATCTGCGGCATCAACTCGTCGAGATGATCGAGAGTTCCCGTGAGTCCCTGCAATTTGTCGGCGAGCTCATCGATCCCGTCGATGGAATCGAAGATCGCGCGAATTGACCAACAAACCGGAATGTCGAAGCAGTGTGGTTCCCAATAGAAGTAGGCGCGCAGCGGTCGGAAGAAGTCGTCGAAGTCGGCGATGTGATCACGCAACTCGTTGGTGGTGTCCACTATGTCGTGCGTCTGGGTGACCATGTCATGGGTGGTCGACACGACCTCCTTCATGATCGCGTACATGCGTTCCATGTTGGCGATGGTCTTGCTCAACTCGTCGGCCTGCTCCAGCATCTGCGCGGTGTTGTCGTTCTGAATCTTGGCGGTCTGCAGGGTGGCCGAATTCTGCATGGCGATCTGGAACGGGATCGAGCTGTGCTCGATGGGTGCTCCGAGCGGTCGCGTGATCGTCTGCACCCGCTCGATGCCGTTGAGATGGAACACGTTCTTGGCGACCCGGTCGATGACGAGCATGTCCGCCGGGTTGCGCAGGTCGTGGTCGGCTTCGAGCATCAGCAGCTCGGGGTTCATCCGGGCTTGGGAGAAGTGCCGCTCGGCGGCGGCCATGGCCACGTTGGCCGGCATGTCGGCCGGGGTGAACTTCTGGTCGTTGTACTGCGGAACGTAGGTCAGCAGACTGACGAATCCGATGATCGCGATCACCGCGGTGACCAGGATGATCGGAACAGGCCAACGAACCACGGTCGTGCCGACCTTGCGCCACCCGCGCGTCGCCGGCGCCCTCTTGGGATCGAGCAGGCCGAACCGGGACCCCACGGCCAGGATCGCCGGGGCCAGCGTCAGCGCCGCGGCCACGATGACCAGCAGCGCGATGGCGCAGGGCAGACCCATCGTCTGGAAGTACGGCAGCGTGGTCATCGTCAGGCACAGCAGAGCGCCCACAATCGTCAGTCCCGACCCCAGGATCACGTGAGACACCCCGTGGTAGGCCGTGTAGAAGGCCTCTTCCCGGTCCTGACCGGCCGATCGGGCTTCGTGATAGCGGCCCAGCAGGAAGATGACGTAGTCGGTTCCCGCGGCGATGGCGAGCATGGTGATCATGCTCACCGCATATGGCGTCAGACCAATGATGTTCAAGTTGCCCGCAGTGGCCGTAACCCCTTGTGCGGCAAAGAGTTCGATGCCGACGATCAGCAATGCCAGAATCGTGGTCACGACGGAGCGGTAGACGAGGAGCAGCATCACCAGGATGACACCGATCGACACCAACGCCATGGTCGCCAGACTCTTGTGCCCGGCGACGCTGGTGTCGGCGTTGAGTACGGTGTTGCCGGCGACGTAGGCCTTCACTCCCGGCGGCGCAGGTACGGAGGAGACGAGGTCGCGTACGGAGGCCACCGCCTCGTGGCTGGGGGTGGTGCCCTGAGCACCGACGAGGAAGATCTGCACATAGGCGGCCTTGCCGCCCGGACTCTGCGAGCCCGCGGCGGTCAGCGGGTCGCTCCAGAAGTCCTGGACGTTCTGGACGTGCGCGTGATCGGCGGTCAGCTTGGCGACGATCTGGTTGTAGAACTCGTGCGCGCTGTCGCCAAGCTTGTCCTGGCCCTCCAGCACGACCATCGCCGTGGAGTCGGAATCGAACTGCTTGAACACCGCGCCGATGTTCATCATGGATTGGAACGCCGGCGAGTCTTGCGGGCTCAGCGACACCGAGTGCTTGTCTGCCACCGCGTCGAGAGGCGGAGTCAGCAGGCCCATGGCGACCGCGACGAGCACCCAGAACAGGATGATCGGTATCGACAGGACGCGGATCAGCCGGGCGACGACCGGGCGGCGGGGCCAGGATGCGGTCGGACAACGGGTGGCGGCGGCGATCGCAGGCCTGAATGACGCCAAGCAGATCGGCCGCTACGCCCGCGATGGCGGGCCTGAGCCTCATGGCGCTACTGAACGCCGTCTCCGGGAAGGGTACAAAGTCGTGCGAATGCTCGTCGACGCGCCTCGGCGTCGGTCTCATTCCAGCAGGCCAGGTAATTGGTGACCAGTTCGGTCATGACGGAATTCCTTTCGCGACAGTCGCTTTACTTGATGACGAGTGTGGATGCAGCCGAACGCTCGCGTCGATTCCCTCACGGGTAATGGCAGAACCGGTGACGCGGGAGGTAGGCGGGGCGATCAGAGTCCCGTTGATGGGCTGGTGGATGACGTCGACACCACCCCCGCACGCTCATGTGTTGCTGGGCGACGCCGCCTAGCACCGCGTGCGCCTGGTCGGGCCGTCCCGAGCATGTGCACTTGGGCTAACGTGCAACGCCGTCCGGACTTATCCTTCGGCGATGAGATCATTCGTCGCCGTCCTGGCGGCGGTGCTGTTGGCGGCCGCATGCTCCTCTTGCGGCAACGCCGGTCGCGTGTCCAACTCAATCATTGGAACAGCCAGGTCAGTCGCGGCGAGCACGATCGCCTTGGCACCAGACGTGCCGGAGACGCTTTCAGCCGCTACGGCCGCGGCACAGGCGAACGTCGACCGCTTCTCCTCGGGCGACTTCGCCGGTGTCTGGGAGCACATGTCGCGGGGCGTCCGCGACGGGATCACGCAAGAAGACTTCGTGACGTTCTACGAGACCTGCAAGAAGACGGGTTCCAAGATCAGTGTCGCCGGAGTGCGCCTGGACGCTGCCGATGGCGAGGCGATCGTGCGCATGAAGG
This sequence comes from Mycobacterium sp., assembly GCA_032162325.1. GTDB lineage: Bacteria > Actinomycetota > Actinomycetes > Mycobacteriales > Mycobacteriaceae > Mycobacterium. The sequence continues at coordinate 3,748 of JAVRPG010000366.1, forward strand.
TTGGCGGCGTTGAGCGGTCTCGGACGATGCTCTACGAGAACGGCGATTGGACGATGAAGCCCACTGACGGGTTCGCAGCGCACCTCGGCGAGCCGGTCGAGCAAATCGTCGCCGAAGAGAAGGCCGCGGGCCTCTGCTAAGACTTCTTGCGTGGGCGCCGGCGCAGATCCGCAGCGGCGGACCTCACCGTGTCGGTAATTCGGGCGATCATTGGGCTGTCTAGCTTCCAGCATTGCCAGTACAGCGGGATGTCGAGGTGTACGTCGCAGATCCGTATGAACGTCTTCTCGACTAACTGCGGCGCGGCCAGCTTCTCCGGGAACATGCCCCATCCCAGTCCAGCGCGCACTGCGGCGGCGAAGCCCTCCGCGGTCGGGACGAAGTGCGTCGGTCTGGTGATGGCGCGACGAAACGCCCTGCGCACCAACATGTCTTGCAACGCGTCGTCACGGTTCCAGGCCAGCGACGGAGCTTCGGCCACCGCCGACGCGGTGAACCCGTTGGGCAGATAGCGGTCGACGTACGACATGCTGGCCACCGGTAGGTAGCGCATCACACCGAGCGGATGCACCCGGCAGCCCGGCACCGGGGTCCGCTCGGTGGTCACCGCCCCCATCGCCACGCCCTCGCGCAGCAGCCGCGCGGAATGGTCCTGATCCTCGATCCGAATGTCGAGCAGGACAGCGAGCCCGTCGAACACGGCGGTAAACCAGGTCCCCATGGAGTCGGCGTTGACCGCGACGGTGATCCGCGTGCGTTGTGGCGATCCGTTGCCGCCCATTTCGGCAAGCGCGTCGGACTCGAGCAAAGCCATCTGTGCCGCCAACCGCAGCAGCGGAATCCCTGCGGTCGTTGCCCGACAGGGCTTTTCACGGACCACCAGCACCTGGCCAACCTGTTGCTCCAACGCCTTGATGCGCTGACTGACCGCCGACGGGGTGACGTGTAGGCGCTCTGCGGCTGCATCGAAGCTACCCAATTCGACCACCGCAGCTGTAGGTTCGCAAACTGCGTGGCGGATGGCGAAGTCTCTAGCTGCGGTTTTGCAGGATTCTCATCAAAATGGCGGAGCTGTTTTTCTCATCGTCGTGGCGGATCCTAGAACCAGGTGGACCAGGCCGAGAGGGTGGAGCTGAAATGCATGAATCGCGGTTGATCGGCGGTGTGCGCCAGGCCCTTGTCGTAGTCGGCGCAGTGTTCGGTGTCGCGCTGCTAAGCGCTGGTTTGGCGAGCGCCGCCGACCCGGTCCAGTTGAAGAGCCGATTGGGCAATTGGTGTCTCGACGGCCCGAATGGGAACAACACTGCGACGATGGTCAACCCCTGCAATGGGTCGTCAATTCCGGCATGCACGCACAAAGGCCGCCGACTCTCTGCTGAGACACACCATCGGGCTGCTCGGTTCCCAAGATGCGGGTGCACTCGGCCGCGCACTGGAATCATCGAGCAAGCCTGAGGCACAATGTATCTGGCGTCGACGTGGATACTCCGTATTGTCCACGCGTCGTTGAGATCCATTGCGGCTCAGCCGCTTCGCCGTGGTTTGGTGTCGTTAGCTCCGGGTTTTTAGGCCGACAGCGGCCTTTGCGCTGCCGTCCATGTAGAACGGAGTCGAATCGTGCTCGCGGTTGATGAGCCAGGCTTCCACGGGGCGAATCATGCTGGCGGACAAATAATTGGTACCGGCCGAGTCCTCAGGTTCGTGGTCGAGTGCGTGCCGCGGGGTACCGACGGATGTCTTCCGGCCAGGACGCATTTGCGGCCCGCGTATTGCGCGGGTGATCTGCCGTATCAAGTTGCTGAGCAATCGATATCAGCGAGCGTAGATGTGGGGATCGCGTATCGCTTCGCCAGAGCAGGGAGAGTTCGATATCGGCCACTTCGTCGACGATGTCGAGGTAGCAGACGCCAGCCCGGCTGAGGTTGCGCACCGACGATGGCATCAGCGCCACGCCGAGGCCCCCGGCGACCAGGCCGGCGATGGTTTGCATCCGGATCGTCTCATAGGCGACGGTCGGCACGAATCCCGCGGTGGCACAGCTCTGATAGATCCGCTCATAGAGGCCGGCTCCAAGGTGCCGGGGAAACATGATGAACCGCTCATCTCTGACCGCGGCCAGTTCGACGGAGCTTTGGTCGGCGAGTGAGTGACCATCGCTCACTGCGAGCACCAGTGATTCTCGCATCACAACCATCACCGAGACCCAGTCGGCGTCCACGGGCGTCCTCGCCAGACCCGCTGCGATCCGCTCATCGCGGAGCCAGTCCAACTGCTGCGCGGTTGTACCCTCCTCAAGCCGAACCGCTACACGCGGATGCCGAGCAGCGTACGCCGCAACCAGCCGCGGAAGTACATCGTCGGCCGCTGAGCCGACGAAGCCAAGTGTCATCGTTCCGGCTTCTCCCCGCTGAACCAAGCGCACATCCTCAGTCACGCGGTCGATGTCGCGAAGGATGCGACGCGCCTCGGGCAGGAGCACCCGACCCGCGTCGGTCATCTCGACCCGCCGCTGAGTGCGTTCGAATAACTGCGCTTCGAGTCCGCGTTCGACTCGCTGGATCAGCTGGGAGAGTGCGGGCTGCGCTATGTGCAGTCGCGCCGCCGCGCGCCCGAAGTGCAGTTCGTCGGCGAGCGCGACGAAACATCGGAGATGCCGAGTCTCGAGATTCCAACCCACAAATTGATAATTCCATGCAATCAATCAATGCCAAGCTCGTATTGGAATTTATCGCACAAACGCACCTAGCGTCGGTTCCGAGGCCGCGCTGGTCCGAACATGGGAGGGAGCAGGCAGGCATGACAACGAAGGCCAGGTATCGAGCGATCGCGGGCGCATGCGTCGCCGCCGTGATGGCTGCGGCGTGCGCATCAGTAGGGGGTGACCGTGCCGACAGTTCAGCGGGCACCGAACGGTCCGACGCCATCGCAAGGAACGATGTGAAAGTCGCGAGCGCCCCCGGCATCGAGGTCGGTGTACGCGAAGTGATGCCGCCGGAAGCGGACGGCGCCCCGGTCATCCTGCTGCACGGCGCCCGTGTGCCAGGCATCGCCTCGTTCGATCTGCCGGTCGATGGCTACTCACTTGCTGCAGATCTGGCCGAGGAGGGACACCCGACCTTCATCATGGATGCTCGAGGTTACGGCGCATCCACCCGGCCCCAGGAAATGGAGACGGAGCCTATCGCCGGATCGCCGGTCGTCCGGTCCAACGAGGTCGTGCAGGACATCGGCGCGGTCGTCGACCATGTACAAACGACGACAGGAGCTGACCAAGTTGCGCTATTGGGCTGGGCGACCGGTGGCCATTGGGCCGGCATGTATGCCGCGGCGAATCCAGGTGACATCGGGAAGCTCGTGATTTACAACAGCCTGTACGGGGCGACCGATCAACACCCGACTCTGGGATATGGAAGCGATTACGAAGACCGGGGAATCCCCGGTGCGTTCGACCGGCAGGCCGGCGCATACCGACTGAGCGACGGCCCTTCGTTGCTCACCTCCTGGGATCGATACATTCCGTCCGACGACCCGACGGTGTGGCGCGATCCCCGTGTCGCCGACGCGTACCAGCAGCAGGCGCTCGCCAGCGATCCAACCAGCGGCAGGCGCAATCCAGCCAGCTTTCGTGCACCGAATGGAGCCATGGAGGATAGCTTTTACCTCGCGACCGGTCGCCAGTTGTGGGACGCTTCGCTGATCGAAGCCAGCACGTTGATTCTGCGCAGCCAGCACGACTTTTGGTCGCGGCCCGACGACGTCACTCAGCTGCAACGGCACCTCGCGCACGCCGCGGACGTCCGTGCCGTCGAATTGACGGAAGCCACCCATTACGCACATCTCGACCGCTCAGATCGCGGTCGCACACAGTTCCTAGACGAGGTTGTGGGCTTTCTTCGCTAGCGGTATCTGTCAATCGGGCGCTCGAACCGCGAGTTCCTACATGCGCGCTCTCGGCTTATAGATGTAGGAACTCAGTGAATGTGTCGGCAATCTAACCACTCCGACCTCGGCGTTTCCACTACGTGTCGGTCGACGATTGTCACTAAGCTGTCGGATTCCTCGGCGCCGGAGAGTAGCTAGCGACAACACCCGGCTGGCTAGAGACCGCTCGCGCGGATTCACAGCGGCAGCTCGTTCTAGCCGGGGCCCGGCGCCCACGCGCGGTTGTCACCACTCCGAAGACGTCGTCGGCGCCATCGCCGATGCTTCTACCTTCTTGTCGCCGCCGAGCGGTGCCAGTCACCAGTGGAAAGCTGGGCGACGAGTCAGCCAATAGGTATCACTTTTGGTTATCGTTCTGGTTATCATGGTGTTGTGACAGCCCATCCCAAGTACCCGAACGACCCTATTGCGCTGGTCTTGATTGAACTGCGCCACCCGCCGACCGAACCGCCTGCACCATCTGCCCTGGCCATCCTGAAAGAGGCACTGGCGGAATGGACGCCCATCCTCGAACAGGAGGAGGTGCGGCAGGTCAACCTAGAAACCGGTGAGCACACCGCACATTCTCTGAAGAAACTCGTCGCCCGTGATCGCCGCACCGCGATTACCTTTCGCCCCGACGCGATGACGCTCGAAGTTACGGACTACCCGGGCTGGGAGAAGTTTCGGGTGATCGTTCACGCGATGGTCGCAGCCCGCCAGGACGTGGCTCCGGTCGATGGCTGCATTCGGATCGGACTGCGCTACATCAACGAGATTCGGGCATCGCTGGAGGAGCCGTCCGGGTGGGCGTACTGGGTAGCCGAAAGCCTCCTCGGACCGGGGACTGAGCTTGCCGATCTCAAACTCACGACCACCGCGCAGCAGCACGTCATTCAGTGCGACGGTCCGGAGGCCGGCGACTCCCTTACGCTGAGGTACGCCGCTGCGCGTGGTGCGGTGGTCCAGTCAACCCCAATACTCCAGCGGTTGAAAGAACCTCCGCCCGATGCGGATTTCTTTCTCATCGACATCGATAGCGCATGGAGCGACCCACGCAAAGGCATCCCAGCGCTCGACGCCGACCTGGTGGACGAAGTCGCCGAAAGGCTCCATGAACCTATCGGTCCACTATTCGAGTCGCTGATCACATCCAACCTCCGCACGCAAGTGCTCCAACAACCCGGACTGGAGTTGACATGACCATTTCCTTCTCAGGCTCAAATCTTCGGGACGACACTACATCTGGCGACGGCGATTACCGCCTCGGCAAACTGCCCGAAACCACTCCATCGACCTCGGTGTTCGACCGTGCCGACGTCAATTACCGCCGATCCACCGAACTCCACGGGCAAGTCCGCGACACGCGGCGGAAGGCGCACCTAGTCGAGCTCGAGTCCAAGACCGTCGAGCGGGCTCGGTGCGCACCGATGCAGGCACTGGAGCAACTCGCGGACTACGGCTGTGCCTGGCGAGACATCGCACGCGTTGTGGGAGTGAGCGTGCCCGCAATCACCAAATGGCGCAAGGGGGCTGGAGTTACCGGTGAGAACCGGCTAAAGATCGCCCGTCTGCTCGCCCTTATAGACATGCTCTCGGACCGATTCATTGACGGGCCCGCCTCCTGGCTCGAAATGCCGATCAAAGCCGGGGTGGGAATCACCCGAATGGACCTCCTCGAGCGCGGTCGATACGACCTCGTATTGGCGCTGGCTAGTACACACACCGGGGACGGCACGGTCGAGTACGTGCTGAACGAGGCCGATCAGGACTGGCGAGAGACCTTTGTAGACAACGCTTTCGAGTCCTATGTCGCCGAGGACGGCGTGATCTCGATAAGACCCAAGAGGTAACCGTGACAGAGCTGGAGACGCCCGACGACCCGGAGTCGATATACCTTGCCCGCCTGGAGGATGTGGGACAACACAGACCGACGTTCACGGGCGACATTTACCGACTCGGCGATGGTCACATGGTGATGGTCCTCCAGCACCCATGCGCACTTCGGCGGGGCGTTGACCTCCATCCGCGTTTGCTCGTCGCTCCGGCAAGCCCGGACTCGCTTCGATCCAACTGGGCCAAGGCTCCGTTCGGCACGATGCCGCTTCCGAAGCTCATCGACGGTAAGGATCACTCGGCGGACTTCATCAGTCTCGAACTCGTCGATTCACCAACGCTTTCGACCTGCGAGCGGATCGCGGTGCTGAGCCAGTCAGGCGTCAACCTGCTCATGCAACGGTGGGTGTACCACAGCACCCGGCTCGCCGTACCCACGCACACCTACTCCGACAGCACCATCGGTCCGTTCGATGAGGCAGACCTGATCGAGGAGTGGGTGACGGATCGCGTCGATGACGGGGCCGACCCGCAGGCAGCCGAGCACGAGTGTGCCTGCTGGCTCGATGAAAAAGTCAACGACCGCACTCGGCGGGCGCTGCTCAGCGATCGTCAGCACGCAAGTTCCATACGGCGAGAAGCGCGTTCTCACCGGAAGTCGGTCAAACTCGCGGACTGAGCAACTGCGTCGGCCCCCACCACCCCTCACGGCGCGCGGGCCTAAAGCAGCAAAGCATGCATGCTGAATGTAGGGACTCAACGATGCTGGCGGTGATTGGCGACTCTGACCTCGGCCTTGTCAGATGCGTGTCGGTTGCGGATTCTCAGCAACTTGTCGGAATCCTCGGGTGGGTGACGCCTGTGCATACGACAGCGTCGCCGCGACACTGCGCAAGCCCGACCAGCTCAGCGAGCTCGCCGCAGGTCGTTGGCACTGCCGCGATGTAGCGGCCAAGCTTCAGTCTGGGTCCGGCTTGCGACCTGAGGCGAGCTTGGCGGAGACCGGAAGCTCGAGGACGTCTTCGCGCTGGTATTCGCGCACGAGTCGATCGAAGGAGTCGCGAATGCGCCGCCGCGTCTCATCGGGCTGTCGCTCGATTAGCGCAGAGGTTCGGACGGTCCCTCCGAGCAACCCCTCCCAGAGCTCATCGGCGTTCGCGACACGATGGGTGAAGGCGATGCTCTCCACTGCGCGCTGCTCTAAGCCATGGTCACGCATGAGGTCGTCGAACTCCTCGTCGACCGAGAAGCGGAAAAAGTTGGGCCCCGTCGGTGCATCCTCGGGAGCCGTGGCGCCGGCTTCCGCGACCGCATCGAGGAACAGACCGAGAAAGCGCGCCCGCTCGGGCACGTCCCAGGCCGTCAGCGCTAGCCTGCCGCCCGGACGTAGCATGCGCACGAACCCGGCCATGGCCTGCTCGGGGC
>JAVRPG010000367.1:0-9427 GCA_032162325.1 Mycobacterium sp.
CTGCTGACGTTGCAGGTGCGGGCCAGCGAGGCCCGCAGGCCGGATTCGATCATCGACGACCCGATGGCGATCCAGCTGGCCGATTCCATCGACTGCGACTTCGCGAAGTTCGGCTTTTCCCGCCGTCAGGACATGGCGGTGCGGGCGTTGGGCTATGACCGGCAGACCCGCCGCTACCTCATCGACCACCCGAGAGCCACCGTGGTCGCGCTGGCCGAGGGATTGCAGACCAGCTTCCACCGCCTCGACGCCTCCGGCGTTGGCGACCAATTCCGCTGGTTCACAGTCGATCTCCCTCCGATGTGCCCGGGATCAGGGCCGTGCACGATCTGCCCCATGCCGAGGGTCGCGGCACAGTGTTCAATGCCATGCTGTGGACGATCCAGCGGCTGGCGCTGTTCGATCCGGTGCGGCCGCTGCTGATACTGCTGGAATTCGGCTAGTGGCGTGAGTCATCAATTCGCTTGTAGTTGGCGGCCCAAAGGGTTTGCTCGTTGGTTGGGGTTTCGGCGCCGCCGGCCGGAGGTGGGTGTGGTCGATGTGCCCGCCTAACAGCGACAATATGGGTTCATACAGGCAGCGCCGACATGTTGTCGCTCAGAGGCGGGCAATCTGAACACCGCCGATGTGCCGGTCCGGGTTCCGCTGTACTGCAACAGAATTAACGACTCGCGACACTAGCGCGTTGGCCCTCGGTTACCCGGTCACCGCAACGGCCCGTTGGGGTTTCGCGACAGGCTGGCCCGAGGAAGAGAAGCGCAAGTTCGCGTTGTCGACAGAGCCTTCGCGTAGCTGCTCGACGTCGTAGTAGTAGTCATCGACACCCGCCACGGCTCCCCCGAGCCCTGCTTCGGTATCCGGTCGAGGGCACGCTGCACGTATCCGGCGGCGAAGTCCAGCATTGGCCGGGTCTCGATACCGTGGTCGCCGATCTCGGGACGCGCGATGTCGTGGCCCCGCGCGTCCATGTGGCTCAGCAGGCGGCAGAAGTGCTCGCACAGCAAGCCGACCTTCAGCGTCCAGGACGAGTTCGTGTACCCGAATGCGAACGCGAAGGTGGGCACGCCCGACAGCGCCTCCCGCGCCGCGGCGCGCCTCTATACGCATCGCAACACGCTGCTGCGCCGGCTCGCCCGCGCGGATGAGCTCCTGCCCCGGCCGCTCGCCGAATCCAGTGTCAGCGTGGCTGTCGCGCTGGGCGTCCTGCGCTGGCGTGGCAACCACGTGCATTGACAAGTTCGTCAGTCAGCCGAACGCCGCCTCGACGTATCGCATCGCCTCGGCCTTGTCGATCCCCAGCGCGCGTGCCGCCGACGCAAACGTATGCGCCGCCGTCGCCATCGCGGTATCGGCTGGATCGACCCGCGCGACGAAAGTGCCGAAGCGGCCGCGGGTTTCGAGCACACCCGCCGACTCCAACTCCCGATATGCACGCGCCACCGTATTGACCGCCAGGCTCATCTTCCCCGCCAGTTCGCGGACCGTCGGCAACCGAGTGCCTGGCGACAACCTGCCATCCCGGATCGCGTCGATGATCTGCGTCCTGAGCTGGTCGAAGAGCGGCTTGGCAGCCTGTGGATCAACGCGTACCCAATCCCCCAACTCGGCCACGTGCTCAGTATCGCGCAAACCCGCTAGTTTGGTGATGTGCAAGTGACGGTGCTCAGCGGAGCAGGCATTTCCGCCGAGAGCGGCGTGCCGACGTTCCGTGACGCCGAAACGGGCCTGTGGGCGAAGGTCGACCCGTACGAGATCTCCAGCGCGCAGGGCTGGAGCGCCCACCCTGAGAAGGTCTGGGCCTGGTACCTGTGGCGGCATTACATGATGGGAGCGGTACAGCCCAACAATGGCCACCTCGCCGTCGCGGCCTGGCAGGACTACGCCGAGGTGCACGTCGTCACCCAGAACGTCGACAACCTCCATGAGCGCGCTGGCAGCAAGCACGTCTACCACCTGCACGGCAGCTTGTTCGAATTCCGTTGCGACCGTTGCCAACGCAAGTACCGCGACGAGCTCCCCGCGATGCCTGAACCCGTCGCGTCTGTCGACCCGCCGCGGTGCGCGTGCGGCGGATTGATCCGGCCCAGCGTGGTGTGGTTCGGCGAACCGCTGCCCGATGAGGCGTGGCAGCGCTCGGTCGAGGCGGTGACCACCGCAGACGTGGTGATCGTGGTTGGCACCTCGTCGATCGTCTACCCGGCGGCCGGGCTGCCCGAGCTGGCGCTGGCCAACGGCACCGTCGTCATCGAGGTGAACCCGGAGCGCACGCCGCTCTCCGACGCCGCCACGGTGTCGCTGCGGGAAACCGCCGCCGGTGCCCTGCCCGGGCTATTGCAGCGGTTGCCTGCACTGCTCGGCTAGGCCGGTTTGACGGCCCGACCGATCGCGACCTCCGACGACGGTATAGGTACCCACGCCGGAACTTCCCACTCGTGCCGAGCCGTCTCGGTGCGGAAGCCGGCATCGGCGATCGTGCGCTCGGTGTCACGGTGTGTGTGGCAATTGCCGAACAATCGCGGCCACAGCGTTGCATCCGCCAGACGCTGCAGCTGGCCGCGCGCACCGCTGCTGGCAATGTGCTCCAGGTAGCGCAGCTCACCGCCGGGACGCAGTAGTGAATAGAGTTGCCGCAACACCTGATCCGCGTCATCAACGGAGCAGAGCACCAACGAGCAGATCACCGCGTCGAATGGTTCACTGGCTTCGAGCTGCTCGATGGCGTGGTGGGTCACCCTCACCGGCACGGGCGCATTCTTCGCTGCCCGGCTGGCGATTTCGGTGAGCCGCCGCTCCGGCTCGACCGCCACCACCTCCGTGACCGTATCGGGATACAGCGAGAAGTTCGTGCCGGTTCCCGCTCCCACCTCCAGCACCCGTCCCGTGAGGCCAGCCAGGTTCTCGCGCCGCCACTCCTGCACCGATCTGGGCTCATGGCGTGAGATGAACATCCACACCCGCGCGAAGAACGGGTTATCCACGGTATTGCTGCCCATCGAGCACTCCCTTCAACATTGATATCCCTTCCCGCGGCGGCACGTCCGGCCCGATCCAGCCAGAGACGATGTGCCCGCAGCACATTGACCGCATTACCCGGTCGGCGAACGCCACGGCGTCGCCCCATGGCAGATACGGTCGCGAGATCAGCAGCGACGCGATCCCGTGTGCCACCGTCCACAATTCCAGCGCGAAGGTGGTGGCATCGCCCGGCGGGTATGTGCCTTCAGTGATCAGCGCTTCGACCGCGGTGCGCATGTGCACGAACGCTGAGGTGTTCAGTGCCATGTCCACGTCGCTGTCGGGCCCGCCCTCGCCCACCATCGCGATGCGGTACAGCTCGGGGTTTTTCAGCGCGAAGCGGATGTAGGCCAAGCCCTGCGCGCGCAGCACGTCGATCGTCGACGGCTGATCGGCCGCGAGCTGTTGCATCTCCTCGTCGAGCTCCTCGAAGTAGCGCGCGCATACCGCATCCAGCAGCGCATCCTTGTCGGAGAAGTGCAGATAGATCGACGGCGGCGTCACCCCGACGCGCTGCGCCACCAACCGGATGGACACCGCCTTGGCGTGACCGGTCTCGAGCAGCAGTTCGGTGGTCGCGTCGAGGATCTCCTCGCGCAACTGCTCACCGGATCCGCGCGGGGCGCGTCGCCGTTTCATCGGGATGCGACCGGCTCGGTCACCGGGGCCACCTCGTCGCCTGACTCACTGATTCCGATCCGCTCATGCAGCCGGGCCAACGGCCTGGGTGCCCACCAGTTCCACCGGCCGAGCACATGCATGAACGCGGGCACCAACGCCATTCGAACCAACGTCGCGTCGGCGAGAATCGCGAGGGTCAGCCCGGCGCCGAACATTCGCATGAACGCCACCTGGGCGGCGATCAGCGCGGCGAACGAGATCGCCATCAGCAGTGCGGCCGCAGTGACGACGCGGCCGGTCTTCGCAAGGCCGAGCGCGACGGATTCGTCGTTGTCCTCCCGGGTCTTGGCTTGGCCTTCCGTCGCCGGCCCGCCGGCTCCGGCCTTAAGCCAGTACTCGCGGATCCTGGACACCAGGAACACCTCGTAGTCCATCGACAAGCCGAACGCGATGCAGAAGAGCAGCACCGGCAGGTTGGCCACCAGCGTCCCGGTCGGCGTGGTGCCCAGTGCGCCAAGGTGGCCGTCCTGGAAGATCCACACCAGCGCGCCGAACGCGGCCGTCAGCGATAAGACGTTGAGCACCAACGCCTTCAGCGGCAATATCACGCTGCCGGTGAGCAGGAACAGCAGCACGAACGTGATTGCGGCGATCACCCCGAGAACCAGTGGCAATCGGGACGTGATGGCGTCGGCGCTGTCGCGGTTGGTCTGCGCGACGCCGGTCAGCAGAACCGGCTGGTCGGCCGGGGTGCTCACGTCACGAAGCCGGTCCAGCTGCGTTTCGGAGGCGTCGGAGAACAACGGCGCGGTACTGCCGATCGTGAGGAACGCACTGCCGTCCTTGAATCCCGTTGCCGCCGAGGGCGGTCCGACGGGTCGGTCTGCGGCGAACGTGCCGCCGGGCGCGGAGACCGACGACACGTCGGGCACCTGCGACAGCGCCGACGCGTAGCGGTCGAGTTCGACGGGTGTGATCCCCGCGGTGTCCGGAATGACGACGGTGACGTTTTTCGCGGAGTCGACGGCGAAGTCACTGCGCAACTCGTCGCCGACCTGGCGTGCCGACAACGACGTCGGCAGCACACGGTCGTCGGGGAAGCCCCACTTGATACCCAGGAACGGCGCGCCGAGCATCAAAAGGAAGGCGATGATCGCGAGTCCGATCGGAATCGCCCGGCGCATAACGATTTTCGTCGACCGGTACCAGAACGTTTGCTCGACCGGCTTTCGAACGGGCTCGGGTCGACCCAGGATGCGACGGACGAGCCGACGCACGTCCAGCGAGTCCAGCCGGTCGCCGAGCAACACGATGGCCGCAGGCACCACCACGATTGCCGCGAATGCCGCGAACGCCACCACGGCGATGCCCGCGTAGGCGAACGACTGGAGGAAGTACATCGGGAACAACACCATCGCGACCATCGACAGCGCGACCGTCATCGCCGAGAACAGCACGGTCCGGCCCGCCGTTGCCATGGTGCGCATCAGCGCGCGGTCGCGGTCGGCGCCGTCGGCGAGCTCGTCGCGGTATCTGCTGATGATCAGCAGCGAGTAGTCGATGGCCAGCGCAAGGCCCATCGCGACGGTGAGGTTCATCGCGAAGATCGACACGTCGGTGACGAACGTGATGGCCCGCAGCACCGCCATCGACCCAAGGATTGCGAACCCGCCGACGGCCAGCGGCAGCGCCGCCGCCATCACCCCGCCGAACACCCAGACCAGCACGAGGAAGCTCAGCGGGATGGCGATGGATTCCATCGTCAGCAGATCTTTTTCGCTCTGACCGTTGATCTGGACGTAGGTCATCACCTCGCCGCCGGCACGCACGGTGACGCCGTCGCGGTCGTGCACGAGTCGGGCGGTCAGCTCCTTGGCATGTTTCTGCGCGCCGCTCTCGCCGCCCGTGATCCCTGCGACTATCAGTCCGGTCTTGCCGTCCTTGCTGATCAGCGCTGGGGCTGCGGGCGCCGGAGCGGTCCACGCCGAGGTCACCTGGGCCACATACGGCGACGACTTCAACTGCGAGGCGATATCGGTGCCGACGGAGCGGGCCGCCGATCCCTGCGCGCCGTCGCCCGACGTCACGCTGGTCAACAGCTGCATGTCGCCCTGGCCGAACTTGTCGACCAGCAGCTTGGTCGCCTGCGCCGACTCCGACGTCGGATCCTGGAAGCCACCGGCGGACAGGTACTTGGCGACCGGGATGCCGAAGATGCCGCAGCCCACCATCACAAGGACCGCGACCGCAATGATTCGTCGCGGCGCGGCAATGGCCAGCAGTGCGATTCGCTGCAGCACGCCGGCCCTCCCGCTCATCACATCTCAGTTATCGCCGCTAACTTACCAACGATAACTTAGGATCGTCAACGCATCTCCGCCTACACGTAACTACGGCGCGACACGGCGTGGTGTTCACCACAGAACCGTTCACAGCTTCCTCACAGCCGCCTAGGCTGCCGGACATGCCGACGACCGAAGTGAGTACCCCTACCACCACCTCGTTGGCCGATGCCGGCCTGCTGATCCTGCGTATCGGCGTCGGCGCAACGATGGTTCAGGCCGGCCTGCGGAAAGCCTTCGACTTCAACACCGCCGTCGGTTTCATGGAGTCCGGTGGCTGGCGGCCGCCCAAGTTCGCCGCGTCCATGGTGACCGCGGCCGAGACGGCGGGTGGAATCGGCCTTCTACTGGGATTGCTGACGCCATTGGCCGCGTGCGCCGTCATCGCTGCGATGATCGACGCCTGGGCGGTCAACGTCTCCGCGCCCGCGTTCTGGTCGGACCCGTTCAACGCCCCGTTCCTGATTGCGGTCGGAGCCGCCGCGCTGCTGTTCACCGGCGCGGGCGCCTACTCGGTTGACGCCAGGATCTTCGGAAGCTGGCGGTTGAGCGTCCGGGTCGCGATGGGACTGCTGATCCTGGCGATCGCCGCGGCGCTGCTGACCTGGATATTGCTGAACGGGGCGAACCCGATCCACTTCACCGCCCCGCAAGGCTAGCCACAAGGCTGCCTAAGTTCCGGCGAGCAGACGCGAAAGCCCCTCTTCATCGGCGTGTCGAGGGGCTTTTGCGTCTTCTCGGCATGATTTGGGCTACTCGCGGGTAGCTCGTGAACCTACCCGGCGGTAAGAATTGCCAGCATTTTGCGAACCGTGACTCAACGATTCCTTAATCGTGATGGTTACTGTCCAGTACATGTGGATCGACGACACCAGTGCTGATGTCATCAAGGTTGACTTCGAGGCGCTCTACCACGGTGATGTCCTGGTAGAGGGTGACACCTCGGAGCAGCTCGACGACGAGCACACCCTGCCCACCGCGGTCTGAGTAAGCGCGCGCCTCCAAGCGTGCGTTCACCTGCGACCGTTCGCCCAGCACGGGCCCTTCGTCGATATCCCTTTTCCTAAGCCACGTTCTCTTCTGCGTCGGGTGCGACCATGTCGCCAAGCCGGCCCGTGATCAGCTCCTCGGCCTCCTCCACGATGCGCGACACCAGTTCGCCGACCGTGGGGATGTCGTTGATCAGGCCCATCGCTGTGCCCACGGACCAGATGCCTGCGTCCAGGTCGCCGTTCTCGAACACCTTGACCCCGCGTACGCCGGCGACCAGGTCCTTGACGTCGGAGAACTCGCCGCCTCGGTTGAGGATCTCGACCACCTCGCGAGATACCGCGTTGCTCGCGACGCGCGCGGTGTTGCGCAGCGGCCGGAAGATCAGCTCGGTGTCCAGCTCGCTGCCTGCGACGATCGCTTCCTTGACGTTCTGGTGGATCGAGGACTCCACCGTGCACATGAACCGCGAGCCCATGTTGATGCCGTCGGCTCCCAGCGCGAGCGCGGCGACCAGGCCGCGTGCGTCGGCGAAGCCGCCGGACGCGATCATCGGGATGTCGATCTTGTCCGCCGCCGCCGGGATCAGCACCAGGCCTGGGATGTCGTCCTCTCCGGGATGGCCGGCGCATTCGAACCCGTCGATGCTGATGCCGTCCACACCAAGGCTCTGCGCCTTGACCGCATGCCGAACCGACGTGCACTTGTGAAGCACCTTGATCCCGTTGTCGTGAAACATCGGCAGGTGCGGCGCGGGATTGGACCCGGCCGTCTCCACGATCTTGATGCCGGCATCGACGATCACCTGCCGATACTCGTCATACGGCGGCGGGTTGATGGCCGGCAGGATCGTCAGGTTGACCCCGAACGGCTTGTCGGTCAGCTCCCGCGTCTTGGTGATCTCCTTGGCGAGATCGGCAGGCGTGGGCTGCGTCAGCGCGGTGATGAAGCCGAGCGCCCCCGCATTGGCAACGGCCGCAACGAGTTCCGCGCGGCCCACCCACTGCATGCCACCCTGCACGACGGGATACTCAACCCCGAACGCCTCGGTGAACTTCGTGGTGATCGTCATCGCGGCGCCATCCGGATCGCGCCGTCGAGGCGGATCACCTCGCCGTTGAGCATCGGGTTCTCCACGATGTGCACGGCCAGCGCGCCGTACTCGTCTGGCTTGCCCAGCCGCGACGGGTGGGGCACCTGCTTGCCCAGCGACTCCTTGGCCGGCTCGGGCAGCCCCGCGAGCAGCGGCGTGTCGAAAAGGCCCGGCGCAATGGTGACGACGCGGATCAGGTCCCGGGACAGGTCGCGGGCGATCGGCAGCGTCATCCCGACCACCCCGCCCTTGGACGCGGAATAGGCGGCCTGGCCGATCTGCCCGTCGAACGCCGCGACCGACGCGGTGTTGACGATGACGCCGCGCTCCCCGCCGATCGGCTCGGTCTTGGCGATGCGCTCGGCGCCCAACCGGATCACGTTGAACGTGCCGATCAGGTTGATCTCGACGACCTTGCGGAACAGGTCGAGCGGGAATGGCCCGTCCTTGCCAAGCGTCTTGATCGCGTTGCCGGTTCCCGCGCAGTTCACCACGATGCGGATCGGGCCGAGCGACTCGGCGGTGTCGAGCGCGGCGGTCACCGCGGCTTCGTCGGTGACGTCGGTCTCGGCGAACACCGCGCGCTCACCCAGTTCGGCGACGGCCTCCTTGCCGCGGATGTCCAGAACAACCACCTGGGCGCCCGCATCCAGCAGGCGCATGGTGGTGGCCAGGCCTAAGCCGGAGGCACCACCGGTCACGACGGCGACAGCGTCTCTGATCTCCACTGATTGCGTTCCTTTCTCTATACCCAGTCGCGTAGGACGGCTTCGGTGTCGGCGCCGGGCACTCCCGGCGGTTTCGGCTTGGATGGCACGGTGCGCGAAAACCGCGGCGCCGGTGCGGGAAACAGGTAATCATTCTCGCGGTAGAAGGTGTCGCGCTCGGTGTTGTGCGGCTCGGTTTCGACCTCCGCGAACGACAGCACCGGCGCCACGCAGGCGTCGCTGTCGGCGAACACCTTGGCCCAGTGGTCGCGGTCCTGCGACGCGAACACCTCGGTCAGCCGGGCGCGCAGTTCGGGCCAGCGACGGACGTCGTTCTGGTCGGGCAGGTCGGCGGCGTTGAGCCCGAGCTTGTCCAGCAGTTCGGCGAAGAACTGCGGCTCAATCGCGCCGACCGAGACCCAGCGGCCGTCGGCACAGGTGTAGGTGTCGTAGTACGGCGCACCGGTGTCGAGCATGTTGACCCCGCGCTCGTCGCTCCACATGCCCATCGCCCGGAACGCCCAGATCATCGCCGAGAGCGCGCTGGACCCGTCGACCATGGCCGCGTCGATGATCTGGCCCTTGCCGGACCGCTCGCGCTCCCACAGCGCAGACAGGATCCCAACGACGAGAAACATTGAGCCACCGCCGAAGTCGCC
>JAVRPG010000368.1:0-3700 GCA_032162325.1 Mycobacterium sp.
AGCAGTGCCAACGGTCCCAGTGTGACCAGTGCCCCGACCGCCACCGCGATCAGCGTGCTGCCGATGTCCTCGGTCTTGCGCACGACGCGCACGCCCACCACCAGGCCGAGGATCACCAGCACAGACAGCACAAGGGCGACGATGTTGTTCCACTTCCACAGCTGGTCGAACGCGATGAACAGGCCCGCGCCGAACGCGACCGCGATGATGCACTGGCCGACGACCCCCGCGCCGCGCAGGAACGACGACATGGGCGAAGGCGCCACGTCGGTGTCCACGTCGTCCCCGAGATCGATGTCCTCGGGGGCGGGGGGCGCGCCGCGCCGGGCCAAGTCGTCGGCGACGGTTTGGCCGCCGAACAGCGGGCCCGCCGTCGACCGCAGGTAAGACGGCAGCTCGTCGTTGGCCTTCTCCTCGACCGCGGCCTCGGTGTCCTCGTCCTCGATTTCCCGCGGCTCGACGAGGGCCAGGTCTTCGTAGTCGTCGACCGGATCGGGACTCATCTGCTCGGCACCCCGGCTTGCCGAGGCGCGGTAGCGCCCGGTGTCCGGCGTGTACTGCGGGCGACGCGGCGGGGGCGCGAAGAAGTCCACCGGGTCAGGGTCGACATCGCGGTGATCGATGTGGGCGGTGTAGTCGGCTACCGCGTCGGCGTAGTCGTCATCGACGTCTTCGTACTCGTCCTCGGCTGGTTCGGCCTCGAACTCGTCGACGGATTCGGTTTCGACTTCGTCGTCGTGGTCGACCACGCCATTGGTCGACGCCGCGACGGGCTCGTAGGCGACCACCGGGATGGTTCGGGTGGTCTCAGCGTCGTCGACATGGTGCGCAACGTGCTCTTGGACGATCGGGATCTCGCCGGTCAGCTCGGCGACTGTGACGGAGTCGCTGTTGCCACGACGCCGCCGGCGCCGACCGCCGACGGGCGGGGCACCGATTGTGCCGTTCTTCGCCAGCAACTCCGCAACCGAGATCGGTCGCGTGTTGCCGTGGCTGTCTTCTGGTCCTGTCATCGTGTGTTGCCTCTGGGCCTAGCTACTTCTCGTCCAGCATCGTGCACGGACGTTTCCACCGTTTCCACCAAGGCCGTTCCATCCGCCTCGCTGTCGAGTTTCCGCAGAATCAGCCCTTCTCGCAATGCCCAGGGGCAGATGTCCACACTATCGATATCGAGAGCCTTCATACTCGCCTCAGCAACCAAAGCTCCGGCCACGATCTGTGGCGCCCGCTCGGCGCTCACCCCTTCCAATTCCGCACGGTCGGCCGCGGTCATCCTAGAGATGAAAGCTATGAGCTGCCTAAGCCCGGTAGCTGTCAGGGTCCGCTTTACCCGTGGACCCGCTCCGGAGGGTGCGGCGCCGGTGAGGCGGGCCAGCGAGCGGAAGGTCTTCGACGTTGCCACCGCCAGGTCGGGGTTTCCGGCCTTGAGCACCTTGGCGCCCGTATCGGCGATCTCGGTGGCCAGCCAGTCACGCAGCATGGCCACGCGGCGGCGGCCCGGCGGATCGTCGGGCAGCCATTCGCGGGTGAGCCGGCCCGCACCCAGCGGCAGCGACAGCGCGATCTCTGGCTCCTCGTCGACGCCGTTGGACAGTTCCAGCGATCCACCGCCGATGTCGATGTTGATGATGCGTCCGGCGCTCCACCCGTACCACCGACGTACCGCCAGGAACGTCAACCGGGATTCGTCGACCCCGCTCAGCACCTGCAGCGCCACACCGGTTTCGGCGAGCACCCGCGAGAGCACGTCCTCTGAGTTCTTGGCGTCGCGCACGGCGGAGGTGGCGAACGCCATCAGCTCGGCGCAGCCGGAGCTCGCCGCGATCTTGGCGAACTCGTCGATGGTGCTGATGAGTTTGTCCGCACCCTTGCGGGTCAGCTTGCCGGAGCCGTCGATGGCCTCGGCCAGCCGCAGCGACGCCTTGGTGGAACTCATCGGTGTCGGATGCCCGCCGCGGCGTGCGTCCACCACCAAGAGATGGACGGTATTGCTGCCCACGTCGAGCACGCCTAATCGCACGTTCCCAACTTAATGGGTTTACCGTTGAGTTTTGTGAGCGCATCGCATCCAGGTGAGGTGGAACTGGACTTCGCCCGCGAATGGGTGGAGTTCTACGACCCGGATAATCCCGAGCATTTGATCGCCGCCGACATGACGTGGCTGCTGTCGCGGTGGACATGTGTGTTCGGCACGCCCGCTTGCAAGGGCACGGTGGAGGGCAGGCCCGACGACGGGTGCTGCTCGCACGGCGCGTTTCTGTCCGACAAGGACGACCGCGCCCGGCTGGATGACGCCGTCAAGCAGCTGACCGATGCGGATTGGCAGTTCCGCGACAAGGGGCTCGGCAAGAAGGGCTACCTCGAGTGGGACGAGTATGACGACAAGCCCAACCTTCGCACCCGAAAGTACAAGGGCGCCTGCATCTTTCTGAATCGGCCCGGATTCCCCGCCGGCATCGGCTGCGCACTGCACAGCAAGGCCCTCAAGATGGGGGTGGAGCCGTTGACGATGAAGCCGGACGTGTGCTGGCAGCTCCCGATACGCCGCACCCAGGAGTGGGTGGAGCGGCCCGACGGCACGGAGGTGCTCAAAACCACGATCACCGAGTACGACCGCCGGGGCTGGGGTGAGGGCGGAGCGGACCTGCACTGGTACTGCACCGGCGACCCCAACGCGCATGTCGGCGCTAAGCAGGTGTGGGAGTCATACGCCCCGGAGTTGACCGAGCTGCTCGGCGAGAAGGCGTACTCCGAGCTGGCCGCAATGTGCAAGCGGCGCAGTGGTTTAGGGCTGATCGCCGTGCATCCCGCGACCCGCGCCGCCGAATGAGCCAGACGCTCTTCCTGTTCAGGCTGATACCGCCGCGGGCGGATTTCGCCCAGACGATGACGGCCGAGGAGCAGTCCGCGATGGCCGAGCACATGCAGTACTGGCAGCGGCTGCTGCACGAAGGCCGGGTGGTGGTCTACGGTCCCGTCGCCGATCCCGAAGGCGTATGGGGCCTTGGCGTGCTGCGTGCCGCGGACCGTGCCGAAGTGCTGGCGATCGGGGAGCGCGACCCGTCAGTCACCGCCGGTGTCAACACCTTTGAGGTGTTCGAGATCATGGGCGGCCGCACCGGCTAGGCAACCGTCGAACGTCGACTTATCGCTCACTTTTCGGCAATATTTCGCACATAAGTCGACGTTCGCCGTGACTAGCCGTCGAGTTTGTAGCCGAGGCCGCGGACCGTGACCAGGTGAACCGGGTTGGCGGGGTCGGCCTCGATCTTCGACCGCAACCGCTTGACGTGTACGTCGAGAGTCTTGGTGTCGCCGACATAGTCGGCGCCCCACACCCGGTCGATGAGCTGCCCGCGGGTGAGGACACGGCCGCTGTTGCGCATCAGGTACTCCAGCAGGTCGAACTCCTTGAGCGGCAACGTGATCGGTTCGCCGTTGACAGACACGACGTGTCGCTCCACGTCCATCCGGACCGGGCCGGCCTCCAAGATGCCGTCGACGGACCCGGAGTCGTCGTTATCGCTGCCTCGACGCAGCACCGCGCGGATCCGCGCGATCAGCTCGCGCGCCGAGTACGGCTTGGTGACGTAATCGTCGGCACCGAGCTCGAGCCCGACGACCTTATCGATCTCACTGTCCCGTGCCGTCACCATGATGACGGGAACGCTTGAACGGGAACGCAATTGCTTGCACACGT
>JAVRPG010000369.1:0-4013 GCA_032162325.1 Mycobacterium sp.
TACCAGACCGCGACGCGCGGCTTCGCGATGGTGCAGCGGCTCGAGCGCTACGGCGTCAAGTTCGAGAAGGACGAACACGGCGAGTACGCGGTGCGCCGCGTGCATCGGTCCGGCTCCTACGTGCTGCCGATGCCCGAGGGTAAGGACGTCAAGAAGGCGTTGTACCGGGTGCTGCGGCAGCGGTCGATGCGGGAGAAGATCACGATAGAGAACCGGCTGATGCCGGTGCGAGTGCTGACGGATGACCTGGGCGAGCGAAGCGACGGGAAGCAAGTGCGCCGGGCTGTCGGCGCCGCCGCACTCAATTCCCGCACGGGTGAATTCGTCGCGGTCGCGGCCAAGGCGGTGATCCTTGCCACCGGGGCGTGCGGGCGGCTGGGCCTACCCGCGTCGGGTTATCTGTACGGCACCTACGAAAACCCCACCAACGCCGGCGACGGCTATTCGATGGCTTATCACGCGGGTGCCGAACTGTCGGGTATCGAGTGTTTCCAGGTCAACCCGTTGATCAAGGACTACAACGGACCGGCGTGTGCGTATGTGGCCAATCCGTTCGGCGGTTACCAGGTCAATGCGCTGGGGGAGCGGTTCGTGGACTCCGACTACTGGTCGGGCCAGATGATGGCCGAGGTGAAACGCGAGATCGAATCGGCCCGAGGGCCGATCTACTTGAAGGTCTCGCACCTGCCCGACGAGACCTTGACCGCGTTGGAAAACATCCTGCACACCACTGAGCGGCCCACCCGGGGCACGTTCCACGCCAATCGCGGCCACGATTACCGCACTCATGACGTCGAGATGCACATCTCCGAAATCGGCCTGTGCAGTGGACATTCCGCATCTGGGGTATGGGTGGACGAGCACGCTCGCACCACGGTTCCTGGACTGTATGCGGCAGGCGATCTGGCATGCGTCCCGCACAACTACATGATCGGCGCGTTCGTCTACGGCGACCTGGCGGGCGAAGACGCGGCGTCGACGATCGCGGACGTCGCTTCGCCGCAGGCCCTTCCGGACGACCAACTCAAGGATGCGCACGAGCTCGTCTACCGCCCGCTGCGCCGGCCCGACGGCCCGCCGCAGCCGCAGGTGGAATACAAGCTGCGCCGGTTCGTCAACGATTACGTGGCCCCGCCCAAGACGGCTACGAAGTTGTCGATCGCCGTGCAGAGCTTCGAGCGGATGCACGACGAGATCGCCGAGATGGGCGCGACGACACCTCATGAGCTGATGCGGGCGGTCGAGGTGTCGTTCATCCGCGACTGCGCGGAAATGGCCGCCCGCTCATCGCTCACCCGCACCGAGTCACGGTGGGGGCTGTATCACGATCGTGCCGACATACCCGACCGTGACGACGAACAGTGGCGTTACCACCTGAACCTACGGAAGGGCGCCGACGAATCGATGGAGTTCCTGAAACGGCCCGTCGCACCATATTTCGTTACGGTTCCCGACTTGGAACACCTGCCATCGGAACTGCCGGTTGTGCTTGTCGAGCAGCCACCGCTGGCCGGCAGCCGGGCTCCGGCGACCGCGGCATCGCGCGTGCGTGCAGCGAGCGCCGTCCGGCCGCCGTCGCCGCGCATAGTCGAAGTGCTGGCGTTGGAATCACCCACCGTCGCCGACCTCGTAGACTTCCTGGGCGACCCGGACGCCGGGGTGCGGCGTACCGCGGTCTCCACTCTCGTCGAGCACCTACCCGACAGCTATGCCGGCGCGCTGCTGGGCGCTTTGGATGACGATGACGCCGAGGTGCGCCGAGTTGCCGCGGACGGTGTGCGCGAACTCGTTGAGGTCGTACCAGCACCGGAAGACGTTGCCGAACAGCTGAATTCGGTAGATCCGGTGGTGCGAGCGGTGGCGGTGTATCTGCTCAGTGCACGGCGGGTGGGTGCCCAAGGGCAATACCGGCGCGCGTTGACGGATGTCGACCACCGGGTGCGCATCGAAGCGGTGCGGGCACTGGTGTCCGTCGACGACGCCGACGGCGTGGCCGCCGCAGCCGGCGACGATAACCGCGAGGTCAGAATCGCGGCGGCCAACGGGCTTTCGACGCTGCGCACGGGCGCGAACGCGGTTCGCCGGCTGGTCGGCGACAGTGACCCGTTGGTGCGCGCGGCGGCGCTGACCGCTCTCGGCGCCGTCGGATTCGGCGATGACGATCTGGCCGAAGTAGAGCGGGCGCTGACGGAGTCGGCATGGCAGGTGCGAGAGGGAGCTGCCAGGGCGCTGGCCGGCGCGGCGCCGACGGTCGCAGTGCCGACGCTGTCACGCGCGCTTACCGATCAGCACCTCGACGTACGTAAGGCGGCTGTGCTGACCCTGACGCGGTGGGCGGCCGACGAGCCCGCGGCGCGCGAGGCGCTCGGGCTGGCGCTGGAGGACGGCGACGCCGACGTGCGTGCCTACGCCCGCCACGCCCTGGCGGCTCAGCTCAGCTGACTGACGATCGCCGCGCTATCGAGCCAGACGTTTTCGCGACTGACCAGCCCGTCGCGGAACTCGAACACGTGCAGGATGCGAAAGCTGATCCGGCGACCGTGCCCCGGCAGCCCCAGCATGGATCCAACTACCGTGCCCGTCATAGTTCTGTTCGAGAACGAAAGGGATCGTCGTTGACGTGCTCGGCGCGTGCAGATGAGCTTGCGCACCGATGCGGTGGTGCAAGCACCCCGGCGCTTCGCAAGGCGTCCACGCGGTTGCCGCTGAGCGACCGTGAACGTGAGGTCGCGATGCTGATCGGTCTGGGTCTGTCCAATGGTGCGATCGCCGAGCGTCTGACGCTGTCGGTTCGCACCGTCGAGGGAGATATTTATCGCGCAACGGGCAAGACCGGTGCGGCTGACCGACTGGCCGCCACGCTGCCGCGGCGCTGATGCCGCTAGGCGCGGTCGGGCTTGAGTGGGCCAGCTTCAGGTACGCGACAAAATCGAGTAGGGGCCTACTCACCTCGGACCCAGCTGGCGGGCGCACGCTAGTCAGGTGGCGGATGAACTCACCTCTCATGAGAGCGCACTTCGCAAGCTTCCGCTGCCGTACTCGCTGGCTCTGCGCCTGCGCGACGCGGGCGTCGCGCCCGAAGTGGTCAGCGAATACGTCGGTGTCGACGAGGCCGCGCTGGACGGTGTCTACCGCATCGCCGAGGCCAAGCTCAGCGCCGCGGAGGACGGAAGCCGCTGTGAAGAGCCCTGTTGAGGACGGCCGAACCCCGCCGCCGAACGATCAGTAATCCGGCAGCTCGATGGCGTCGGCGATGGTGAACCGCTTTCGCTCGGCGAAGGAACGAAACGGCCAACGCTGCATCCACTTCATCACTGGGCGGTGATGGCAATGTCGCTGCCGGACTTCGGCAGGTAGCCGTCGATACCGTTCGGCAGATCCTGGCACCGGTCGATGTACGGCCGCATCACCGATTCATAGCGCTGCAGTTCCGCCTGTACCTTGTTCGCGTCAAGGGCATCGGCATGCCCGAGCTCGCCTGCCAACACATATGCGCCGACGAGCGCGAGGCTTGTGCCCATGCCGCTGAGCGGTGAGGCGCAGTATCCGGCGTCACCCGCGAGCGTGACCCGGCCCTGCGAGATCGTCGGCATGTGTACTTGCGCGAATGAATCGAAGTAGAAGTCGTCCGCTTTTGCGGCCGCCGCAATCAGCGCGTCGCACTGCCAACCCGCGCCAGCGAAATGTCTTGTCAGCAAGGCCCGTTGCTCGTCGGGGTTGCGCCGGTCAAGGTGACGGGTTCGGAGCGAAACGCCAGCCCGGCCTTGCACATCGTCGGCTCGTGCGACGGCCGCATCGACGCATTGAGGCCGGGCGCCTGATACATCAGGTACCAGCCGTCGAGCCCGACGGTGTCGGGCGCGGTGAACCATGCGCTGTATCCGCCCAGCGGCTTGACGAACTGTTCCTCGGGGCCGAACACCAAGCGGCGCACCGTCGAATGCGGCCCGTCGGCGCCGACGACGAGATCTACCGACAGCTTCGTCCCGACGGCCAATGCGGCTTCGACGGCG
>JAVRPG010000370.1:0-5511 GCA_032162325.1 Mycobacterium sp.
TGGCACCGCACGCGGTGCCGCCTCTGAAAGCCCGAGTGCGGCATCGGAGTGGTACGAGCGCGGCGTCGACACCGCGTCGCGGAGCACCAGATACCCCGGCGTCAGGAGCGGGGCCGCGACCAACAGCGCGAGCACCAACGCGTACGCCGGTGCTGTGAACGATCGTGCCGGCTTGGGAACAGGAGACAGAGCGGTCAGACGGGTCTGTCCGGAGGCAGATCCGATGGTCGGGGTGCAGGCAGCTTCTCGGTCTTTGCCTCGGCGCCTGGCACCCGGTCACTGTCGGGCGCGCGTGTCCCGAAGAACCGATGGTCGGCCTCGTCCAGACCCGGATCGATCAGCGCCGAGTCGGCGCGCAGGCTGAACGACCCCAGCAGCGCACCGCCCACTAGTGCCACCAATCCCATCGCGGTGAACGTGATCGGCAGGATGCGGCCCCACAGCGCCAGCCTGTCGCGCTCGTTGCGCGCGCGGGCCACCTGCGATTCGACGGTCTCCTCGGTCGAGGTGACGCTGAAGTCGGCGAACGTCACCTCGGGCTTGAGCGGCTCGCGCGCGTAGAAGTGGTAGCCGTGTTCCTTCTTCTTAACGATGGTGCCCGACACCGGATCCACCCAGAAGGTGCGTTGTGCGGCGTAGTACCGGGTCATCGTGATCGGTTCGTCCGGGTTGCCGGGTAGACCCCACAGCGCCGCTCGCGCGGTGACATCGGCGTCGGCGTCGTCGTCGTAGAGGGACGAGTACTTGACCGGCTCGACCAGCTTGCCATCGGCGTCATAGCCGACGTTCTGGCTGAACCGGAAGGTAGTCAGCCCGTTGACGTCTTCCTCGCCGTCGTAGTTGGCGTCATACGCCTTCTGGGCAATCGGGTCGAAAACGGGATAGGTGCGCTTTTCGGTGTCGAACGGAAACCGGTAAGCCAGACCGTCGTGTGGCAGGGCGATGTTGGTCGGCGGCAGGTTGTCGGCGATGGCGCGCGGCTTCTGCACCGCACCGCCCGGGTTGCTTTCGCTGGAGACGGCGACCGCGGTCTTGCGGTTGATAGTGACGGTGTCGACCAGCGCCAGCAACAGACCGCTGTCCTGCTGCTTGTCGGTGCGGCGCAGCGTGCTGCCGACCTGCAGGGTGACCACATCGGCGTTCGACGGCGACTCCACGCTGACCTGCTCCTGCTGCGCGACCGGAACATTGCGGTTGATCACGAACCGGTCGGTGTTGAGCGACTCCGGGTCAAACGCCGTACCCGTTCCGTCGGCGGCGAGCGTGGTGTCCAAGTCGAGCGGAATCTTGGCGATCTTGCCCTTGGTGTAGGTGGACAGCAACAGCGCTGCAATCAGCAGGGCGGCCCCCAACCCCATGATCCCGCACGCTGCGATACGCAGAGCCACTGCGCGGTTCAAACCATGCCTCCTTCAGGTCCGGCGACCCATTGCTGCGCCGCCACGCGCCCGACCTGGGGTACCACCCGCTCGCGGGGCAGCAGTGGAGGCAAACCCGTTCGACCCTAACAGCACAACGTAAGGCCAGTCGCTTACTACGAACGCAATCCACCGAGGGCCGCTTGACTACCGGTTTTCACGCCGATCGATCAGCACGGCACACTGGTCGTCGTGACGGAACCCGGTGCGGACGCGAGGAGAACCGAAAACTCCGGCGTCGGCGGAACTCGTGGTTTCCTGCCCGCGGTCGAGGGGATGCGCGCGTGCGCAGCCGTTGGCGTCGTCGTCACCCACGTCGCGTTCCAGACCGGTCACACCGGCGGAATCACGGGCCGGCTGTTCGGCCGGTTTGACCTCGCCGTTGCGGTGTTCTTCGCGCTATCTGGCTTTCTGTTGTGGCGTGGCCATGCCGCCGCGGCGCGCGGTCTCGGGTCAGTCCCGCCGACACGGCACTACCTGCGGTCGCGCATCGTGCGCATCATGCCCGGCTACCTGGTTGCGGTCGTGGTGATCCTGACGTTGCTACCCGACGCCAAGGCCGATCTCACAGTCTGGCTGGCGAACCTGTCGCTGACCCAGATCTATGTTCCGCTGACGCTGACCGCGGGCCTGACCCAGATGTGGAGCCTGTCCGTCGAGGTCGCCTTCTACCTGGCGCTGCCGCTGCTTGCGCTGCTGGCGCGACGACTGCCGGTGCGTGCCCGCATCCCGGTGATCGCGGCCGTCGCGGTGGCCAGCTTCGGCTGGTCGCTGATCCCGTTCGACGCGCCGTACGGCATCAACCCGATGAACTGGCCGCCCGCGTTCTTTTCGTGGTTCGCCGCCGGGATGCTGTTGGCGGAGCTGACCGTCACGGAAGTCGGTTGGCCGCACCGGCTGGCGAGGCGGCGGGTGCTGATGGCGGTGATCGCGGTGGCCGCATTCCTGGTGGCCGCCTCACCGGCGGCAGGCCCGGAAGGTCTGACGCCGGGCACCATCAGCCAGTTCATCGTGAAAACGGCGATGGGCGCGGTGCTCGCGGCGGCACTGATCGCCCCGCTGGTGCTGGACCGTCCCGACACCCCGCACCGGATGCTGGGCAACACCACGATGGTGACGCTGGGCCGATGGTCCTACGGGCTGTTCATCTGGCACCTCGCCGCGCTGGCAATGGTGTTCCCGATCATCGGCGAGTTCGCATTCAACGGGCACATGCCGGTGGTGCTCGGGCTGACCGTGGTGTTCGGCTTTGCGATCGCGGCGGTCAGCTACGCGCTGGTGGAGTCGCCTTGCCGAGTCGCGCTGCGGCGCTGGGAGTTCCGCGAGCAGCGTCCGGTGCCGCCGCTGGATAACGCGGTCAGGAAGGTGCCCGAGCCCGTCGCGCGATGACCTCGTCGCGCACCGCTGACCGACGCGCCTTGCCCGCGTCGTCCCGCAGCGGGGTGTCGCTGAATTCCACGGTGCGGGGCACCTTGTAGCCGGCGATGCGTTCGGAGAGAAATACGATGACGTCGGCTTCGTCGAGCCCCTCGGCCTCCACGATGGCGTACGGCACCTGACCCAGGTCATCGTCGGGAACGCCAACCACCAAGCACGACAACACATTCGGGTGTGCCGACAGCGCAGATTCGATCTCGGCGGGGTAGACGTTGCGGCCGCCGACGGTGAACATGTCCACCCGCCGGTCGTTGAGATATAGAAAGCCGCCCTCGTCGAAGTAGCCCAGATCGCCCAGCGAATCCCACCCGTCGAGGCTCTTCGCGGTGGCGCCGACGTAGCGGTATGTCGGCGCGCTGCCCGGCGATGGCCGCATGTAGATCTCGCCGACCACGCCCGGCGGGCACTCGTTGCCGTCGTCGTCGAGCACCTTCATTTCGCCGGCAACGACGACGCCGACCGAACCGCGATGCTCCAGCCACTGTGTGCCGCTGACGAACGTCATGGCCTGGAGTTCGGTGCCGCCGTACAACTCCCAGACCACCTCGGGGCCGAGCAGCTCGATCCAGGCGTCTTTGACCGCCGGCGGGCAGGCCGCACCGACGTGCCAGAAGCGGTTGATCGACGACAAGTCGTACGCTTCGGAGTCGGCGTGGTAGACGGGCAGCAGGCGCTGCATGATCGTCGGCACGGTCGCCAGGAAGCCGACGCGGTGCTGCGTCACGAGCCGCAGGAATTCGCCGGCGTCGAACCTGGGCATCACGACCAGATGGTGGCCCATCAGCAGCCCGATCATTGCCACGCCCAGGCCGGTGTTGTGGCTCATCGGTACTGACACCAGCTGGGTGTCGTTCTGTTGGGCGCCCATCATCTGGCCGAGAAGCGCTGCGGCGAAACGGCTATCGTCGCCCGCCTCGATGAGCTTGGGCCGACCGGTGCTCCCGCCCGACCCCATCACCTTCCAGGTTGGAGACACTGCTTCCGGCAGCGGTGCGTCGGACAGTCCCGGATCGGGCGTGAATTCCTTTGCGATGCTCGGGATCACCCCGCGTGGATCGGCGCGCCCGACGATCAACGCGCGGGAATGCAACTCCAGCAGGCCTTCGAGCTCGTTGTCGGGCAGCCGGGCCGACAGGGGCTGCGGAACCGCGCCGAGCTTCCATGCCGCCAGTGCCGCCTGCAGGAATTCAATCGAGTTGCCGACCGTGATCGTCACGTAATCGCCCTGTCCTACCCCGAGTTCCGCGTACGCGCGTGCCAGTCGGTTGCTCGACGCGTCGAGTTCGCCGCGGGTCAGGGTACGTCC
Source organism: Mycobacterium sp. (assembly GCA_032162325.1). Classification (GTDB taxonomy): domain Bacteria; phylum Actinomycetota; class Actinomycetes; order Mycobacteriales; family Mycobacteriaceae; genus Mycobacterium. The sequence goes on from JAVRPG010000370.1 coordinate 4,162, forward strand.
CTCGCAGGTGACCGCGGGTTCGTCGGGCGACTGTTCGGCCAGCAGGGAAAACTGCGTGCCGATCGGCGGGACGGGTGCGGTCATCAGTAGGCGCCCTGGTTTTCGAAGATCTTGCGGGGGTTGTCGACGAGCATCGTCGTCAGCTGCTCGTCGGTGACGCCGCGGTCCTTCAGCGCCGGGATGACGTCGTTGTGGATGTGCAGGTAATGCCAATTCGGCATGACGACGGGCAGCGTCTCCTCCGGCAGTGCGTCCCAATAGCAACTGGCGTCGTGGGAAAGCACCATCTTCTCGGCGTGTCCGCGCTCGCACATGCGGGCCACGGTGTCGACTCGGTCCTGGAACGGCAGATATACGTCAATCCCGAAACGGTCCATGCCGATGTAGGAGCCGTTGCCGATGAGCTCCTCGAGGTAGTCGACATCGGTGGTGTCGCCCGAGTGGCCGATCACCACCCGGGACAGGTCGACGCCCTCTTCGGCGAAGATGCGCTGCTGCTCGAGTCCGCGCCGGGTGCCCGCGTGCGTGTGCGTGGAGATCGGCACGCCGGTGTGGCGGTGCGCCTGTGCGACGGCCCTCAGCACACGCTCGACGCCGGGGGTTACTCCTGGTTCGTCGGTCGCACACTTCAGGATCGCGGCCTTGATACCGGTGTCGGCGATTCCCTGCTCGATGTCGCGGATGAACATGTCGGTCATGAATTCTGGACCGTCCAGCGGTGTGCCCGGGCCGCGGTAGTGGAAGTAGAACGGCACGTCGTTGTAGGTGTACAGCCCAGTCGCGACGACGATGTTCAGGTCGGTCTCCGCCGCGATTCGGGCGATCCGCGGAATGTAGCGGCCCAGCCCGACCACGGTGAGATCCACAATGGTGTCCACGCCGCGGGACTTCAGTTCGTTCAACCGAACGATCGCATCGGCCACGCGTTTAGACTCGTCGCCCCAGGCCTCTGGATAGTTCTGCAAGATCTCGGTCGTCATGATGAACACGTGTTCGTGCATGAGTGTCACGCCGAGGTCCGTCGTATCGATGGCTCCCCGTGCGGTGTTCAGGTGGGGCACTCCGCCGATCCTAGAGCGCGGGCCTTGATGGTGTGCGGGCCTTCATCGAGATTGCATCCTCGCGGGCGCGGATGGGCTCCTGCCGTAGCCCGACCTCTTGATGTTCACCGCGTGCCACCATCGTTGCAGGCGGAGGTGCAGGATGCCGACAGCCGCTCAGTTGATGGTCAAGTGCCTGGAAAACGAGGGTGTTTCGGTGGTTTTCGGGCTGCCGGGTGAGGAGAACATCCGCTTCATCCAGGCGCTGGCCGCGTCGTCGATCCGCTACATCCTCACCCGCCACGAACAG
>JAVRPG010000371.1:0-4279 GCA_032162325.1 Mycobacterium sp.
TCTGGAACGGGATCGAGCTGTGGTCGATCGGGGTGCCCAGCGGTCGGGTGATGTTCTGCACCCGGGCGATGCCGGGAATGTGGAAGATGCCGCGGGCGATGCGGTCCAGCACCAGCATGTCGGCCGGATTGCGCAGATCGTGATCGGCCTCGACCATCAACAGTTCGGGCTCCATCCGTGCTTGCGGGAAGTGCCGATCCGAGGCGTGGTAGCCGATGTTGGCCGGGGTGAAGGCGGGGATGTAGTAGCGGTCGTTGTAGTTGGTCGTGTACGCCGGTAGCGCGAGCAACCCGACCAGGGCGACCGCGGTGGTGGCGACTAGAACTGGTCCGGGCCAGCGCACGACAACGGTGCCGATGCGGCGCCAGCCGCGCTCGCTGTGGGCTCGTTTGGGGTCGAAGACCCCGAACCGGCTGGCCACGACAACGACTGCCGGCCCCAGCGTCAGTGAGGCCGCCAGTACCACCAGCAGACCCAACGCGCACGGCGCGCCGAGGGTTTGGAAGTAGGGAAGCCGGGTGAAGCTCATGCAATACATCGCCCCGGCGACCGTCAGCCCCGATCCCACGATCACATGGGCGGTGCCGCTGAACATGTTGTAATAGGCGGCTTTACGATCCAGTCCCCGCGATCTGGCCTCCTGATAGCGGCCAACCCAAAAAATCGCGTAGTCGGTCGATGCGGCAATCGCCAGGACGATCAGCAGATTGACCGCAAAGGTGGACAGGCCTACGAGGTTGTTATTGCCCAGGACCGCGATCGCACCGCGCGCGGCCAGCAATTCCATCCCGATCGTGAAAAGCATGATGACAGTGGTGAAAAACGAGCGGTAGACCAGCAGCAGCATGACCGCGATCACCACCAGGGTGACGAGGGTGATCTTCTTTGCACCCTCGTCGCCGTACACGCGCCGATCGGTGGCCAGCGGCCCGGGACCGGTCACGTAGGCCTTGACTCCGGGCGGCGGGGGCACGCTGTCGACGATGCGCTGCACCGCGGCCACCGAATCGTTGGCTTCGGTGCCGCCTTGGTCGCCGCGCAGATTCAACTGCACGTAGGCGGCCTTGGCGTCGGCGCTCTGTGAGCCGGCCGCGGTCAGCGGATCACCCCAGAAGTTGTTGATGTGCTCGATATGCGTCGTATCCTCGGACAGCTTTTGGATCAGAGTGTCGTAGAACCGGTGTGCGTCATCACCGAGCTTGTCTTGGCCTTCCAACAACACCATGGCCGTGGTGTCGGAATCGAACTGCTGAAAGTTCTTGCCAATGCGCATCATCGCGATCATCGACGGAGCGTCCTTGGCGGTCATCGGCACCGAGTGCGCCGCGCCAACCTCTTCCAGCTGCGGTGCAACAACATTCACCACCACCGTCAGTGCCAGCCAGCCCAGGATGATCGGCACCGACAGCGCGCGGATCGCGCGTGCGATGAACGGGCGCTTTTCCGCGTCGGAGGGCAAGCTGTGTCGATTGCTCATGCGGACTTCACCAGGCAAGATGTCTGAGCATTGTAGGCATCCACCGAATTCTCTTGGCGCACTTCACCATTAACCGTGATGCGACAACCAATGGTGTCGCTGTCGCCCTGTGCCACCACGTTCGCGGCAACCGCGGTCAGCGTCGTGACGAGCTCGAATGACCACGGCAACGCGACTGCATCAACGCGCTGCGGCTGAGCATCCGCATCCAAATAGTTGATGTCGGCGACTGTCCCCGCCGGGCCGAAAATCTCATACAGCACCCGTTTGGGGTTGAACTGAACGATCGCATCGGCGTTGCCGACGTCAGGACGGTACATGTCCGAGCCGAAGATCCCGTGCAGCCGCGAGACGGTGAACGCGGCGACCGCCACCACGATCACCATGACCAGGGGTATCCATACGCGCTTGGCAAGGCGAGTCATTGCACTCCTTCGCTCAGGCCGTATGAACGCCCTAGATCGCTGACTGACAAATAACGCGAAATGTCAGAAGTCAGTGTTCCTCCGCGGTCGCCTGGTGTCAAGTTGGCGGCAATCAGGCAACAGTTGGGAAACAGCACCGGACATATGACGTCCCATGTAACATCAGATACATGCCTCGAGGATCACGCAGACAGCCAGCCGAATCCGCGGCCACAGACGATGCACGCGAGCGCATCCTGACCGCCGCTGAGCGCTGCATCGATCGCCACGGAATCCGCAAGACCACGATGGACGACATTGCCTCCGAGGTTGGATTGTCGCGGCCCAGCGTCTACCGCTACTTCGCCGATCGCGACGATCTGCTGATCGAGCTGAACATCCGGCACGCGCGGGCGATGTTCAACCGGGCACACAAGTCCTTGTCCCGGCAGAGCAACTTTCCGGATCAGGTAATCGAGGGGCTCCTCTACGCGGCCGACCACGGCCGCCGCGACCCCCTGACCCGGTACGTGATCGACCCGGATGGCACGAACCTGGGCCGCCGAATGATCGCTTCGGGAACGTCGGGGATGCTCAGAGCCGAGTTCTTTGATCCCTACCTCGACGCCGCCATCGCTAACAATGAACTGCCACCTGGGCTGCCCCGGGCGGACATCTACTTGTGGTTGGGCAACCTCGCGAGGATGGTGATGCGCGGATTAGACGACGGTGACGGCGACCTCAAGCGCTACCGGTCGATACTGCGGCGATTCGTCGCCCCCGCCCTCGCCGGCTCCACCGCCCCGTGATCCGGTAACGCCTGTTCGACCCGCGTGTTCGCACTCGAACGACCCCTCGCCAGTGCCGCCGGCCGGCGTTGAATCGGCGCCCGTCGGCTCGCTGACTGCGAAGTCGGCGGCGAACACCTCGTCGAACGACGCACCTAGCCGGTACCCGCTGGATCGCCTGGATCTTGCGGCGCCAGGCAAACTGGCGATACATACGACGATTTACGTCAGCTGTTTGACAGTGCAACGAGCAGCGACCCATCTCTTGACTGCCTGCCAACACGGGTGCAGACTGACAAAGAACGTTAATCGTCAGTCTTCACCTACCGGAGTTGCTGGATCCCAGCGCTACCACCGTCGGTGTGGATCAAGTAGAACGCTGAAGGAGCGTGATGATCGGACCCGGCAGACAGCATCAGCCGGCTCAGTTGGCCGGCGGCCCACTTCGACGCGCCTGCGCGTAACGTCATCGATCAGTCTGGCCGATCGGTCTCGCGGCTACCCTGTAGACGTACTGCGCCGATCTCAAAGGGCATTGCCCGCATACACCCGATGACCAATCCGGGCGGTAGTCGTCCGCTCAAGTGACGAATGATGTGTGGAGAAAGTACTCCCATGAACATAACAAGGCTCACTGAAAACCTGACCGCCGCAACCGTGTTGGCCGCCCCAGCACACCCCGAGGCCGATCCGGACTTCGCCAATGAGCTCTACGCATACGGCCGTAGCCATGTGGATGCTCACAACTAGTGACGGTCGGCGACTCGCCGATATCCGTTCGGAGATGGATGCACGCCGCATCGTGCACACGCTGGGCATTTCACAGTTGCGCGGTCCCTACTCCTGGGACGTTGTCGACAACCAAGGACGATTGTTCGTCGCTGAAATCAGGCATCGATCGGGAGGTGGTGGCCGATGATTGTCGGGCGCAATCCGCGCAACCCGGTTATCGGCGATACGGTGCTGCTACGGGCCGACAATAGGCGCGGCGTCGGCACAATCGTCGACACGGACGCGATTAGATACAAGATCTACTGGCGTACCGGAAGAGGCCAACTGTCCTGGCATCCCCGCGGCGAGTTGGCCATCCCTCGACTCGATTTCGGACGGCGATGGCCATGACGTTCCTGAGGGTGCAAGTGACCATCAGGGCAACGGTTTGGAGGCCTTGGAGGTATAGAAGTGAATTTTCACATAGGTGACGAGGTGCGAGTGGGTACGCGCGTCGGCACTATAACGGACGTCGGCACCATCCTCATCCAGGTCAAGACAAGCGAGGGTAGCCTGCGCGTGGTCTGCCCGTGGGAGTTAGTAAGGACACGCGAGAGGTGATCCGACATGAAGCCAATTTGGCCTGGGCTCTCGCGCTAGCCGCCAAGCCGCACCTGGACGCCCTTGAACGCAACTACACCTTTGTGACAATCGGCGCTGGTGAAACGTTCGCGGCGATCCACACACTACTCAAATGGGTTGCCATCAAACGAATCCCCGTGGAACCCGATCTGGTGCGGCAGTGCATATCGTGGCTGGACGCCTACGTCGGGCACGAGGCTGAGCGTTACCTTCGTCGCCTGATCGAGCACTTTGTGTCTCCAATCGCGATCCACCTT
>JAVRPG010000372.1:0-2539 GCA_032162325.1 Mycobacterium sp.
TGGCGCTGACGCGCAACGTGCTGCTTCCGGTCGGTACCGACTACACGCCGCCGAACAAGTGGGTCACAGAGATTCACCGCGACTGGAACGCCCGCTACACCTGGCCGAGGTTCGTGTGTGCGATACCGAAGGACTTCTTCGCTGCCGTGCGCGACGAACTGTCCGAGCGGGGGATCCAGGCGTCGCCGCAGACGCGCGACATGAACCCGATCTACACCGGCTGTCACGTGTCCTACATCGACACCAAACAGGCCAACCGTGCCGCCGAGGACGCGGTTCTCGACGCCGAGAAGTTCGCGGTGTTCGCAGGCCTGCTGGGCGGCGCGACCTATCCGCAGGCCGCGCTGGCCAAGGCGTGGGTGCAACTCGCATACGGCGCCCACCACGACGCGATCACCGGCTCGGAATCCGACCAGGTGTACCTCGACTTGCTGACCGGCTGGCGCGACGCGTGGGAACTCGGCCGGACGACGCGCGACACCGCGCTCGCGTTGCTATCCAGCGCAGTCGACAGTTCGGTCGTGGTGTGGAATGCGTTGGCGCACAAGCGTACGGATATCATCACGGCCCGGTTTGATCAGGCCATCGGCACCGGGGTTCGGGTGTTCGACTCCGACGGCGCCGAGTTGCCTGCGCACGTGGAACACGGCGGACGGTCGGTCAGTTGGTTGGTACGCGACGTGCCGTCGCTGGGCTGGCAGTCGTACCGGTTTTCCGCGACGGCTACCGCGTCGGGCTGGGAGCTGTTGGACGGCAATCAGATTGCCAACGACCATTACCGCCTGCGGGTGGACCCGGCACGCGGCGGCGGGGTGAGCTCACTGGTCGAGACCGCATCCGGTCGCGAGCTGATCGCCGACGGCAAGGTCGGCAACGAGCTGGCCGTCTACGACGAGTACCCCGCGCACCCGGAGGCCGGCGAGGGCCCGTGGCATCTGCTGCCCAAGGGGCCCGTCGTCTGCTCGTCGACGGATTCCGCTCAGGTCGATGCGTTCCGCGGCCCACTGGGTGAGCGGGTGATCGTCCGCGGCCGCATCGGTGATGTGCTGCGCTACACGCAGATTCTCACGCTGTGGCGGGGCGTGGCCCGCGTCGATTGCCAGACCACGATCGATGAGTTCGTCGGCGAGGATCGCCTGCTTCGGTTGCGCTGGCCGTGTCCGGTGCCGGGCGCACTTCCGGTCAGTGAAGTCGGCGACGCCGTGATCGGCCGCGGCTTCGGCTTGATGCATGAGCACGGAGCCGGTCGGCCGGCGACATCGGGCCGTGGCACCCAGTCCGCCGTTGACTCCGCGCTGCACCCGTGGACGCTGGACAACCCGGCGTACGGCTGGTTCGGGTTGTCCTCCGCGGCACGCATCCGCGTCGGTGGAGCGCACGCGAGGAGCACGAATAACCAGGGCGTCCGCGCGGTGTCGGTGGCCGAGGTGGTGGCGCCGACGGAGTCGGCATCGGCCCCGCTGGCGCGTGACCTCATGGTGGCGCTCGCGCGTGCCGGCGTGACGGCCACCTGCAGCAGCGCCGACAAGCCGCGCTACGGCGACCTCAAGGTCGACTCCAACCTGCCCGACGCGCGGATCGCGCTTGGAGGACCTGACCAAAACGCCTTCACCGCCGCTGTTTTGGCCGAGGCCGACCCGGTGTACACCGAGGAGCTCAAGCGCCAGCTCTACACCGCCGGGGCGGCCAGGGTGTGGGTGCCGTCCATCGCACCGCTGGCCGACGAATGGGTTCCGGACGCCGACCTCCGCGGAGTGCGCGCGCTGCCGGTGCTCGTCGTCGCGGGAGCTGCGCTCGATGCCGCGGTGGCCGCCGTGGTCGAGGACCTCGCGGACGCTGAGATCGCGGTCGACCAAGACGTGCCGACGGAGCCGGTGCCCTTCGAGTCGCGGACCGTTGCAGTGCTCAACCACGGGATGCCGGGCTTCGCTGTCGATTCCGATGGCACGCTGCACATGTCGCTGATGCGGTCGTGCACCGGCTGGCCGTCCGGCACCTGGATCGACCCGCCGCGCCGCACCGCACCCGACGGCTCGAACTTTCAACTGCAGCACTGGACCCACGCGTTCGACTACGCGCTGGTGTCCGGCGACGGGGACTGGCGTGAGGCGGGAATCCCGGCCCGCAGTGCGGAGTTCTCACGTCCGCTGTTGGCGGTCTGCGAGAACACCAGGGCCGGCGGCGGGCTGCCCGCGTGGGGCTCACTGCTGGAGATCGAGCCCGCGGGCACGGTGCAGCTCGGTGCATTGAAGGCGGCGGGCAACCCGTTGGCCTCCGGCAGCAGCCAGACCATCCACCCGTCGGACGGCGTCGCGGTTCGCCTGGTCGAAACATCCGGTACCACAACCGATGTCGTCATCCGTTCGGGGTTGCGTCGGGTATCGGCCGCGGCTCGCGTCGACCTCCTCGAACAGCCACGTGTGCAGCAGCTTGCGTCCGACGGGCTCACGCTGCACGGCTATGAGATCGCCACCGTGCTGACCCGGCTCAACATGCCACAGGTGCTCGAGGCCGACCACACCGTGCTGGCGCCCGACGC
>JAVRPG010000373.1:0-3274 GCA_032162325.1 Mycobacterium sp.
GCCGAAGGCGCCAGCGCGGTGATCGCCGACGTCGACGTCGACATGGCCGAACGCACTGCCGCCGAACTCGTTTCAGCCGGCGGGCAGGCGATCGCGGTGGATTGCGACGTTGCCGATCCCGATCGGGTGGACGCCGCTGTCGCGACGACGATCGAACGGTTCGGTGGCATCGACATCGTGATCAACAACGCAGGCCTGCACCTGACGAAGTACAACCAGCCGTTCGGGGCGTTGTCGCGCAACGACATCCGTAGGTTGTTCAACGTCAACGTCATGGGCGTGATCAATGTGACGCTGGCCTGCCGGGACTCGATGCGCGACCGCGGTGGCGGTGTGGTACTCAACATCTCGTCGATGGCCGGCTACATGAGCGCCACACCTTACGCGGTGTCCAAACTCACCGTCCGCGGCCTGACCGTCGCATTCGCGACCGAACTGGCGCCGGATCGCATCCGCGTCAACGCGATTGCGCCAGGCTTGATGAACACCGAGAACGCGCTCGCCGATCTGCCCCGGCCACTGATCGACGAGTTCGTTCATCAACTCCAGCTCGTGCGGCGGCTCGGCACGATGGAGGACATCGTGTCGGCGATGTTGTTCCTCTGTTCCGACGAGGCATCGTTCATCACCGGTGAGGCACTCAAGGTCAGTGGTGGCTATCCGCTGAACTTCTGATTCGCGTAGCGCACCAGGCGCGCCTGCATCTCGGGGTATGGGTCGGCGGCGGGCGACTCGGTCGCATCGCGGACGGCGACCGCGGCGTGGATCGCGGCGCGGTACGGCAGTGAGCCCGTCGACACCCGGCGCACACCCAGCTCGGCGAGGTCCGCGAGCGAGCGTCCGGGGATGGCAAGGACATTGACGGGCAACGGGATGGCAGCGGTGAGTTCCCGCAGGACGTCGGGCTCGGTGGCACCGGGAACGAAGATGCCGTCGGCGCCTGCCTCGACGTACTGTGCGGCCCGGTCCAGCGTCGCGGCCACCGTGGCATCCTGGCCGAGCCAATAGCTATCGATGCGGGCGTTGACAAACAGATCGGGTGAACGTTGTTTGATGGCTTGCACTTTCGCCGCATGCTGCCACGGATCGATCAGGATCTCGGCGGTGCTGTCCTCGACGTTGATGCCGTCAACGGGAAGCCGGGCGACGTAGTCGGCGACCTGGTCGGGATCGTCGGCGTAGCCGTCCTCGATGTCCATGCTGATGTAGCAGCCGAGGGGCCGCAGAGCCTCGGCCAAGCCCAGATTGGCCACCTTGGTCGAGCGGCCCCCGTCGGGCCTGCCGAGGCTGGACGCCACTCCGAAGCTCGTCGTGCCGATCGCGGCGAAGCCGCACTCCAGAAGTGCCAGGGCCGACGGCACATCCCATGCGTTGGGCAGCACCAAGGGCAGTTCGCCTTGGTGTAGGTCGGCGAACATCATTGATCGCTCCACGGCGTGACCGGCCGTTCGCGGCGCTGACCGTCCACGATCACGTCGAAGCGTTCGTCGACGAAGCAGACCCGGTCGCGCACGGGTTCGGCGTCGTGCAGCGGCTCGTGATACGTCCACGCCACATCGCGCGGCCCGTCGGGCACGGAGTAGTAGGACGCCCGGCCCTTGTATGCGCAGTAGGTCGCCGTGTCGCTGAGCTCGAGCGGGACGGCCACGTCCTCGCGAGGCAGATAGAACCGCACCGGCAGCAGCGTCTCGAACAGCAGCATCGGTCGCGACGATTCGGCCAGCAGCCGTCCGTCCAGCTCGATGCGGACATGGCGGCTGCTCCGCAGGACGTCGATGCGGCCGAACGGGTCATGAGGGTGGCTGACCACCGGTTCGTCCTCCTCGCGCCATTCGAATGCGGCGAACTCGAGGATGACGTAGTCGGCCAGGTCAGGGTCGTCGGGTCGGAAGGCCGCGGCGGCGCCCGTCTCTTCGCCGGCAATGACATCGAACGCGGTGCCTGCACATGAGTGGGCGTCGAAGGGCACGGTCGGGTCGAGGATGGGCCGCGAACTGATCGCCGGAAGGTGCACCCCGGCATCCTCATCGGCTCCGAACTCGGCGCCGGCAGGCACCAGTTGCGCCGTCAGCGCGGCGATCGGCACCGCGTAGGTCGGGACGACGCGCCGCGGTTCCCACACCAGCCGGGCCTCGCACGTGTCGGCGACCGGCTCACCGCCGACAGACACCCGCACGCGTTTCGCGGTGGGCTCATAGCGCAGGGTGTCGAGATTGCCGCTGAGCAGATCCATCATCCTGACGCCCATCACGGACCCTCTCTCTTGGGGGATGGTGTCACTTGCGGGGTGGACGCAACACGTTCATTGCCAAGCGCATTATCGGGTCGGGGACGTAATCCCTGGCCGAAAGCGCAGCATCGGCCGCCCTGCCGCGCAGCGGTGTGCCGCGGCCGAACCACTTGTTCAGCGGCCCACCGGTCGGCTCGAGGTCGACGTGCAATGGTGGCTTGCCGTCGGCGGCGCCGAGCGCGTTGGAGATGACGATGCGTTGAATCTCGCTGGTGCCCTCGAAGATGGTGTACAGCTTGGCATCTCGGTACCACTTCTCGACCGGATGGTCCTTGATGTAGCCCCAGCCGCCCATCGTCTGGATGGCGCGTTCGGTGGTTCGCACGGCGACCTCGCTGGCGGCCAGCTTGGCCATCGACCCCTCGCCGCGTTCGAATGCCACCCCGGACGCGGCCATCCAGGAGGCCCGCCAGGTGAGGAGTCGGGCTGCGTCGATCGAGGTGGCGAGGTCGGCGAGCGGGAACGCGATGCCCTGGTTGTCGATGATCGGTGCGCCGAACGCCTCGCGCCTGTTGGCGTACTCGGTGGCGTATTCCAGTGCAGCCCTCGCGATTCCGAGTGCTTGAGCGGCGACCATCGGCCGGGTCTGCTCGAAGGTGCCCATGGTGGCAGAGCCGGAATGCCTGCCGCCCTCGATCACTTCGCGGGCCTTGGCCAGCTTGTGCTCGAGCTTGTCCTGCCCACCGAGCAGGTTCTCGGCGGGGACGCGGACACCGTTGAGTTTCAGCTCGGCGGTGTGCGACGCCCGGCAGCCGAGCTTGTCGAGCTTGCGGACGAGGTCGAGGCCCGGGGTACCGCCGGGCACGATGAACAGGGCCTGTCCTTTGTGGCCGAGCTCCTCGTCGACGACGGCGTTGACGACGTGCACGTTGGCGATGCCGCCGTTGCCGATCCACATCTTGTGGCCGTCGATGATCCAGTCGTCGCCATCGCGGTCTGCCCGGGTACGCAGGTTGCGCACGTCGCTGCCACCCTCGGGCTCGG
>JAVRPG010000374.1:0-6113 GCA_032162325.1 Mycobacterium sp.
CCGCTCGAGATGGACGGCGGCACGACATTCACGTTCGTGACCGACGGGCCCGAGTCCGCGCTTGCGCAGGCCAGGAGGGCCGCGGGGGACGGGCGGGTGGCGATCGCGGGCGGCGCGGCCACGGTCAACCAGTACCTGTCGCTCGGCGCGATCGACGAGCTCCGGCTGCACGTCGTGCCGATCACGCTCGGCGCAGGGGAGCGCGTGTTCGACGCCGTCACCGGGTTGACGTTCGACAGTGGACACGTGCGGCCCACCGAGGGCGTGGTGCTCGTGACCCTGCGCCCAGCCGGAAGGTAGCCCAAACGCTGGTTTCATGCCGTCGGTCGGGATGCGCATTACCGCGCTGCTTGCAGCGGTGGTTACGACCGCCGTCGTGAGCTCGTGTGGGGCATCCTCACCGACCCCGGACGCGCAGGCGCCCAAGCACAACGCGGCAGACGTCACGTTCGCCCAGAAAATGATTCCGCACCATCAGCAGGCACTCGACATGGCGGCGATGGTGCCGTCCCGCACCACCAACCGCGATCTCATCGTCATGGCCAAACACATTGCGCTGGATCAGCAGGCGCAGATCGACACGTTGCAGGGACTGCTCCAGCAGTGGGGCGAACCGGCTGCCCCGGATCACATGGGACACGACGGGATGGGCATGGACGGCATGGTCGATGCGGCCACGATGGACAGGCTGCCCGCGCTGACGGGCACCGAGTTCGATGAGCTGTGGCTGAGATCGATGATCACTCACCATCAGGGTGCGGTCGCGATGGCACAGCCGGAGATTGCGCGGGGCGAGAATCCGACGGCCGTGAAGATGGCCAAGGTCATCGTCGACTGGCAGCAGCTGGAGATCGGCCGAATGCACGCCATGTTGGGCCCGGCGGAGTGACGTTGCGCCTACCCGCCAGGTAATCGACACACCGTCGGCGTGGGGCGAGGGTGGAGTCATGACAACTTACGACGACCTGGCGCAGCGCTACATCGACACGTGGAACGAGACCGACCCGAGCGCCCGACGCGCCGCCGTGGATCAGCTCTACACCGAGGACGCCCGCTACATCGACCCGTTGGCTGTTGCAGAGGGCCGCGAGGCGATCGTGTCGATGATCGGTGCGGTGCAGCAGCAGCAGTTCGCGGACTTCAGGTTCCGGCTGGCCGGACCGGTCGACGGGCACCACGACCAGGCCCGGTTCGGCTGGGAGCTGGGCCCGGCGGGATCACCGGCACCGATCATGGGATTCGACGTCGCGGTCAGCGATGCCTCGGGCCCCATTCGGACGGTGCTGGGATTCCTCGACAAGGTTCCCGCCACGGCCTGAGCGTTCGCCCGGACGTGAGGAGGACCCATTGATCCGGACGTGAGGAGGACCCCAATGATCAAGCCTGCCAGGACGCCCACCGTTGTACTTCGACGGTGACGACGGGACCGTCAAGCGCAATTCGTTGGTACTGAAGGTATTTCCGGCGCAGCAGGGCGTAGCCGGTGGCCATCTCCTCGCCGCTGTAGTGGATCGATGCCATCCCGTCGGCGCGCACCCACCACAACTGTGTCCAGTCGTCGTCGTAGTGGTCGACGAGCATGGTCACCTTGGGGTTGCCCTCGATGTTGGCCAACCGGCGAAGCCGTTGCGTGGATTTACGTTTGGCGTCGACGGCGGTGTAGACGACATCGTCGTGGACCGCGAAGACCACCGGGACCAGGTGTGGTGCACCGTCGGTTCCAACCGTGGCAAGCATCGCCACGGGCGATTCCGCGAACATGGCCACGGCATCGTTGTCGGCCATTGGTCCAGACTATTCCTGGCGCGCTAGTTGTCCTCCATGCATGCCCGGCTGGTGTCCAACGCCTCCGCGCATGTGGGGCTCTCTGTGGCTCGCGACAGCAGGGCATACAACGTCTGCTGCTCCTCACGGGTCAGTGTGACAAGCACCCGTTGCTCGACCCCGGTGAGAAGATGCTCGACCTCCTTGAGGCGGGCCCTGCCTGCGGGCCTCAGCGAGACCGTATGCCGGCGACGGTCCTTCGGCGAGCGGCGCCGCTCCACCAGATCGTCAGCCTCCAACTCGTTCAGCAGCGCGACCACATTGGTGGGGTCCATCCCAAGCGTCGCGGGCAGGTCGGACTGGTTCTGTTCGCCGAGATCGCGCAGCAGGGTCAGGGCGATGACGTGCCGGGCGCGCAGGCCGAATGCCACGAGAGCGACCTCGGCCTCGGTCTGCATCCGGCGCGCGAGGTGGACGAGCAGCGGGGCGGACAGATGCTCCGCAGGCCGGACAAAGGGCAGGTCATCCACCTGTCCAGGCTACTGGAATAGACCAACAGTCCCCATGGTATAGATAATTTGCAGTACACAAACTATCTATGGAGGACTAGAGATGGTACACCTGCTCCACATCGACTCGTCCGTGCAGGGAGATCGGTCCGTCAGCCGCAGGCTGACCGCCCACGCCGCAGAGCACTGGCGCGCGACCCACCCCGGCGGCACGGTCACCTATCGCGACCTTGCCGTGAACCCGATTCCGCACCTCGACGCCGAGACCGGAACGCCCCGACTGGTGCCCGCCGAGGCGCGCACACGCGCGCAGGAAACGTCGTTCGCGCTCAGTGTCGCGTTGGTCGACGAGATCAAGAACGCCGACGCCGTGTTGCTCGGCGTGCCTCTGTACAACTTCGGCGCGCCGAGCACCGTCAAGGCCTGGGTGGACCACATCGTCGCGCCCGGCTTGTCGATCGACGCCGTAACCGGCGGCGGACTCCTTGGCGGCACCGACTTCATCGTGCTCGCCAGCCGCGGAGGCGGATACGGGCCCGGCACCCCGCGCGAAGGTTGGGATCACGCCGAGGCCTGGCTGCCGCATGCCGTCTCGCTGACCGGTCTGCAACCGCGCTTCATCACCGCCGAGCTCACCATGGCCGACGCCAATCCGGCGATGGCCGACCTCAAGCCGCTCGCCGCCGATAGCCTGAGCCGGGCACTGGTCGCGATCGACCAGTTGTGGACGGCAGACGAGAACGCCGCATAGCTCGAACGCGGCTATAAGCTCGGCGTATGGCGGCGGGGTCGGCGTAGACATGGAGCTCCGCGAACTCGCCGCATTCGTCCACGGCGGCGCAGTTCGCGGCGCTGCGTGATGAAACGCTCGACGTCGGACTCGTGCGCGAACGCCTGGCAGGTCCCGAGTTCGACGCGATGTTGGTGTCCCGGGAGAACCTCGGCGTTCTGATCGCATCCGACTTGGCCGACGAGCTCATGGGTCCTGATGGCGTTCAGCTGGACGCCCTGCACGGGTTGAAGTGGGTCGGCTTTCCGCGTGCAGGCAGTCCGGCCTGGTTCGACGAACTGACGTCGATCCTGCGCAGCCATGGAATTGACGTCGGTCCGCCCGTGCCGGAGGACCTCGAGCTCGTCGTCGCGATGAAGTTCGCGTCGGTCAGCTCCGGCAACGCATTCGCTCTGGCCCCGCCGCGCCAACTGGACCAGTTGCCCGATGCCGTCGCCTGGGCGCCGTTGGTCGGCAAGCCGTTGGTGCGCAGAACCTGGGCGGTTTGGCCGGCCAGTTCACGCCGACGCGATGTCGGACTCTTCATCACCACGTTCGACGGCCCTGACGACGCCTAAGCACCGACGATGGCTACGACTTCGGCGAGCTGAAGGACATGCTGGACTGGCGGGACCAGCAGCGCTAACGATTTCCGCTATGCCCGGTGCGCGGCTGCGGCGCGACGCTCATCGGTGATCGGGTGACGTTGATCTCCGGGCCCTTTGTCTGTCGCGGCTGCACGCGCGGAGCCTCATACCTCGGCGCCGTGTTGACCGGCGAGGCCGTCTCCGGCGGTGGCGGCGGTGGGAGCGGAGGTTCCGGAGGTCCCGGTGCCGCGCTGGTCGCCACCGGAGCCTGCTGGGCGCTGGTCGGTGCGGTCGGGGTCACCGACGACGTCACTTCATCGACGGTGCCGCCCGGGCCGCGGAACACCAGCAGCACGCCTGACACCACGATCGCGGCCACGGCGGTGGACGCCGCGATGATCGCGGTGAGCGCCTGCTTGGTGCGGTACCACGGCGCCGGTGCAGGCTTGAAACTCCAGGCGTTGACGTTGAACGCGTCGAAGTGGCCGTTGTCGTCGGGATCCGGTTGGTTATCCCAGAAGTTGTCGCCCGGTTCGTCCCACAGATCGTCGTCCGGGGCGTCGCGCGGGGGATCGAGTTCCCCCGCCGGCCGGACCTCGAGGGCCGCGTCATCGCTGGTCAACCCGTCGGCATCGGCCGGGTCGTCCCAGAGGTAGTCGAAGTCGCCCGAGGCTTCGCGTTCAACCACACAGTGATGCTAACGCCCGTACCAGGGCAAATGCGCGGCCGATCGAAAACCGGACCGAGTGATGAGAACTCACACCGGCACCGTCGCCGCCACGGTAGGGTTCGGTCGCCCCGTTGGATTCATTCACCGCGGCGATCCGGCGCCGTAACCTCTGCGCCACCGCCCCGCCTCCTACCCATCGGAAGGTTCGGCAATGAACAAGTCTGTGTTGGCAGTCTCCGCCGCGTCCGCGCTCGTCATGGCGGGCCTGATCGCGTGTGCCCCGCCCCAGAAGGACAACACGGGCGGCGAGACGTCGTCCGGCGTCAAGGTCAGCGAGGCGACCTCTGCCGCGGACTTCGGCGGGATGGACGCCCTCGTCGCGGCGGCAAAGAAGGAGGGCGAGCTCAATGTGATTGCCCTGCCGCCGGATTGGGCCAACTACGGCGCCATCATCAAGGCGTTCTCAGACAAGTACGGCATCAAGGTCAACTCGGCGCAACCCGACGCGGCGAGCCAGGACGAGATCAACGCGGCCAACCAGCAGAAGGGCAAGAGCACCGCGCCCGACGTGTTCGACCTCGGCCAGTCGGTGGCGCTGGCCAACACGTCGATGTTCGCGCCGTACAAGGTCGCCAACTTCGACGACATCGCGTCAGCGTACAAGGACCCCAACGGCGCGTGGGTCAACGACTACGGCGGCTACATGTCCATCGGCTTCGACTCGGCGAAGGTGCCACCGGTCACGAGCGTCAACGATCTCCTCAAGCCCGAGTACAGCGGCAAGGTCGCGCTCAACGGCGACCCCACGCAGGCCGCAGCCGCGTTCTCCGGCGTGCTGATGGTGGCACTGTCGCAGGGCGGGTCGGCCGACGACATTGCTCCTGGAGTCGAGTTCTTCCGCAAGCTCAAGGCTGCGGGCAACTTCCTGCCGGTCGATCCGACCCCGGCGACGATCGAGTCGGGCCAGACACCGGTGGTGATCGACTGGAACTACCTGAACGCGGCCGAGACCAAGAAACTGCCCTCCTGGCAGGTGGTGGTTCCGCCGGGTAGCGCCGTCGCCGGCTACTACTACCAGGCCATCAACAAGGACGCCCCGCATCCGGCCGCCGCGCGCCTGTGGCAGGAGTTCCTCTACAGCGACGAGGGGCAGAATCTGTTCGCCGTCGGTGGCGTCCGGCCGGTGCGCGCCGACACCATGATGGCCGACGGGACCATCGACAAGACGGTGGCGGACAAGCTGCCGATAATCGACGGCCCGGTGACAGTCCCGAGCCCGGACCAGACCAAGACAGCCACCGACTACCTGGCGAACAACTGGGCCAAGGCGATCGGCTGACGTGGTGCGGCGCCTGCGAGATGGGCTGCCGCTGCTGCCATTCCTCGCCGTTGTGGTGATCTTCCTGATCATCCCAACCGTGACGGTGATCGTCAGCGCGGTCTACGCCGACGGTGTGTTCTCCTTCGCGCGGATCCAGGCGCTGTTCAGCGACACCGCGCTGGCCGCGCTGGGCAAGAGCGTGCTGCTCTCGGGCAGCACGGCCCTCATCGGTGCGATACTCGGCGCGGTGCTGGCGTGGCTGATCGTGAGCAGCCCACCCACTTCGATGGTGCGGCGCGCTGTCATCTCGCTGTGCAGTGTGCTCGCCCAGTTCGGCGGCGTCGCACTGGCATTCGCATTCCTGGCCACAATCGGGCTCAACGGCGTGCTGACGTTGTGGGTGCAGCAGGTCTTCGGCGCCAACCTCGCCGGGTCAGGCTGGCTGTACAGCCTGAGCGGGCTGATCCTGGTCTACACCTACTTCCAGATCCCG
>JAVRPG010000375.1:0-6282 GCA_032162325.1 Mycobacterium sp.
GCCGGCCGGATCTCACCGCAGCGCACCAACCCGGTATCGGTATCCACATAGTCGAACGTGATCTGCTTCCGATGCACGTCAAACCCGCCTACGATCGTCATTGGGACCTCCTCAAGCTCCCGAAAAACTCTGACGCAAACTCAACGAGCGTCTGAGCTGAGGGGGTCCCCATCACATGTCATCTTTCGGTGGTCGCGGCCCCCGTTGGGCCGCTCTCACTGGGTAGGAGCCACCAACGCCAGCGGCTCTGACACTTTTTCGGTGTCCGAGCGCCGAACGTGCGCTCACCCGCGAAATTTGCTCGATTTCTTCGCAGTAGGCGCACGTTCGGTGAAGCGGCGCCCTAGTCGGCGTGACGATTCGTCGGCACCGCCGGACCGCCTGCGCGGGAGATCGCGGCGGCCACCCGCCGCCGTGCTTGAGCTGCGTGTTGGCCGCGTTGGTGATCGCGTCGACGTCGAGTCGGGTCACGTCGGCCTGCTGAACCTCCAGGACGATCACCGCTGTATCGTCTCCCACCAACGCGGGCACAGGAGGAACACCGATGACTGCAACCGACGATCGGCAGACGGTCGCCGATTTCGCCGAATCAGGAGGGTGGCACCGCAGGAACGTCGACCGCACCGACTACTACACCAAGGGTGGCGCCCGGGTGCAGGTGCTCTGGCACGGCACGGCCGCGATCAGCGGCGGCTCGCTCTACCACGATGACGTCCTCACCGCGTACACGCGGGAGCTGAGGACGGTCCAGGGTTGGCTGAAACGCTGATCAGCTGAGCGCCGCCTTCGCTTCGGCCAGGTTGTCCGCCGCCAGCACCAGCCGGGTGTTGGTCGCCAGGTAGGCGGTGGTCAGGTTGACCTTCGCCTTGCCGAGTTTGTGGGCCACGTCGCCGAGGGCGCCGGGCCGGTCCTCCACGTCGAGCAAGATCACCTCCTGCTCGGCGACGATCTTGATTCCGGCGTCCCGCAGGGCCTCGAATGCCGACGTCGCATCCTGCACCAGGATGTGCACCTCGGCCTGGCCTCCGCCGGTGGTCAGCGCGCAAAGGCCGACGATGTTGGTGCCCGCCTTGCCGAGCGCGTCGCCGACCCTGGCCAGCTCGCCGGGTTGGTCATCGAGATAGAGCGTCAGATCGGTCGCCATGACGCGCGCTCCTTCCGTGCCACTGGTAACGCTAGTTAATCGAATGCATTCGGGTACGGCTTTGTGGCACCGTCGATTTCTGTGCTCGTCTCCGACACATCGAATGCCGTAGCCATCCGTTCCGCCACCGACGCCGACTGGCCGGCGATATCGCTGTTGGACGCCGCCAGTTTCGGCAGGTTCGGGCACCCGGAGTCGCTCGACGCCTGGCGGACGCTGATGCCGGGCGACAGCACGGTGCTCGCCTGCGACGGCGACGACCTCGTCGGCATGGCGCACTACCTCGATCTTCGGCTGACCGTGCCCGGCGGTGCGGTCCTGCCGGTCGCGGGCATCACGATCGTCGCGGTCGCGCCGACCCACCGCCGCCGCGGCATCTTGCGCACGATGTACACCGAGCTGCACCACCGCACCGCCGACGCGCGGTATCCGATCGCGGCGCTCACCGCGAGCGAAGGCGGCATCTACGGGCGGTTCGGCTACGGCCCGGCGACGGTTGTGCAGGAGTTGTCCGTCGACCGCCGGTTCACGCGATTCCGCGACGACGCTCCCGACCCGGGTGGCGTGCGGTTGGTCAGACCGTCGGAGCACCGCGACGACTTCGCAGGCATCTACGAGCGCTGGCGGGCGCGTACGCCGGGCGGTCTCGTCCGTCCGCAGGCGCTGTGGGATGAACTGCTGGCCGACGGCGAGAACGTCAGGGGCGGTGGCACCGAATTGTTCGCGTTATTGCACCCGGACGCTTACGCGCTGTACCGCGTTCACGGCGACGACCCGATATCGGTGCGGGGATGGGAGATCACCGCCGCCACCACCGATGCACACATCGCGATGTGGCGGGCGCTGCTGGGGCTCGACCTGATGGACAAGGTCGTCTACGGCACGCACCCCGCCGACCCGTTGCCGTATGTGCTGACCGACCCGCGTCTGGCTCGGACCACCGAGTACATCGACGATCTCTGGCTGCGCATCATGGACATCCCCACCGCGCTCGAAGCGCGCAGCTACCAGGCGGAGCTGTCGGCGGCGCTCGAGGTGTCGGACGGATTCCGCAGTGACGGTGGACGATTCGCCCTGGACATCCGCGACGGCCGGGCCCGATGCACGCCGACGGACGCCGCGGCCGACACTCAGATGTACCTCGACGTGCTGGGCGGCCTGTATCTGGGCACGCGCAAAGCGTCGTCGTTTGCCAGTGCAAACTGCTTACAGACCAACGACTCGGGCCTTTTGGCGTGCCTCGACGCCGCGTTCATGAGCGACGTCCCAGCTGAACTCGGATACGGCTTCTAATCACCCCAGCGGGGACGGATGCAAATCTGGGGATTGCAGGCAGTAAGAGATCTGAGGGAGGCTTAGCCGGACTCGCCTTGAAACGGAGCGCGCATGGATCGACGATCGTTCGCCGTCGCGGTAACGCTTGGCAGCGCCGCCGTTCTCATCGGTGCCCGCCCGGCGTCGGCCGCGCCTCCGCCCGATTCACTGCCGAAGGCCCGCAATATGGTGCTGGTGCATGGCGCCTACGCGGACGGCTCGTGCTGGTCTCATGTAATCCCGTACCTGCAGGCCCGCGGCCTCAATGTCGCCTCGGTGCAAAATCCGCTGCGCACGTTGGACGAGGACTGTGAATTCGCCCGTGCACACTGGCGTTGATGGACGGTCCGACGGTGCTCGCCGCGCACTCGTATTCCGGCATGATCGCCACCGAGGTCGGCGTCGACCCCAAGGTGACCGCGTTGGTGTACATCGCCGCACGCGCACCCGACGCAGGCGAGGACTACACCGCGCTGGCCGCCCAGTATCCGACACCACCGGCGAGCGCGGGTCTGGTCAAGGGGGCCGACGGGTATGCGCAGCTATCCCAGTCGGCGTTCCTCAACGACTTCGCGCAGGATGTCGCCCCAGCCCGGGCCAGGGCGTTGTACGCGGTGCAGGGCAGGATCTCGGCCGAGCTGTTCACCGGCCGCACCACCCAGGCGGCCTGGCGCGACAAGCCGACGTTCTATGCGGTGTCGAAGAACGACCGCACGATCAACCCCGACCTCGAGCGGTTCATGGCGCAGCGGATGAACGCCAAGACCATCGAACTCGACGCCAGCCATCTATCGATCGTGTCCAAAGCCCGCGAGGTCGCCGACCTGATCATCGAGGCCGCAGGAGGGTGACCGAGTCGACGTGGACCCGCCGCCGAGTCGACAAGCACGACCGGCTCTTAGCCATCGCCGGTTGCGTCGACGGCAAGCTGATCGAACCGGCGCGGTTGCGCGACGCGCTGGAGGGGCTGCTACGGCCGGGCGATCGCGTCGCGCTGGAGGGCGACAATCAGAAGCAGGCCGACTTCCTGTCCCGCACGCTGGCCCAGTGCGATCCCGGCAAGATCAACGGCCTGCACATGCTGATCTCATCGGTGTCGCGTCCAGAACACCTCGACCTGTTCGAGCAGAAGATCGCCGCCACGCTCGACCTCGCCTACGCCGGACCGCAGAGTGTCCGCATCGCGCAGATGGTGGAGGACGGTCAGGTGCGGATCGGCGCCATCCACACCTACGTCGAGCTGTACGCGCGGATGTTCACCGATCTGACCCCGAACGTCGCGCTGCTGTGCGCGACGAAGGCCGACCGAGACGGCAACCTGTTCACCGGTCCCAACACCGAGGACACGCCGACGATCGCCGAGGCAACCGCGTTTCGCGACGGGGTGGTGCTCGTGCAGGCGGACGAGATCGTCGACACCGGCGATCTCCCGCGGGTCGACATCCCAGGGGACTGGGTCGATCTCGTCGTCGAGGCCGACCGGCCGTTCGCACTCGAGCCGCTGTTCACCCGCGATCCGCGGTTGATCGGGCCGGTCGAGATTCTCAAGGCGATGATCGCCATCCGCGGCGTGTACGAACGACATCAGGTGACGTCGCTCAACCATGGGATCGGTTTCGACACCGCCGCAATCGAATTGCTCCTCCCGACGTACGGCGCCCAGTTGGGTTTGAAGGGCAAGATCGCCAAGCACTGGACGCTCAATCCGCATCCGACGCTGATCCCGGCGATCGAATCCGGCTGGGTGGAGTCGATCCACTGCTTCGGCGGCGAGGCGGGCATGGAGCGTTACACCGCGGCCCGCCCCGACGTGTTCTTCACCGGACGGGACGGATCGCTTCGATCCAACCGGGTGTTGTGTCAGCTTGCCGGCCAGTACGCGGTCGACATGTTCATCGGGTCGTCGCTGCAGATCGATCGCGATGCCAACTCGTCGACCGTCACCGACGGCCGGCTGCCCGGCTTCGGCGGCGCCCCGAACATGGGACACGACCCGCACGGTCGCAGGCACTCGTCCGCCGCGTGGCTGAGTCTCGCGCACGGGGAGGCGTACGCACTGCGCGGTCGAAAACTGGTGGTGCAGATCGCCCAGACGTTCCAAAAGGGCGGGATCCCGACGTTTGTCGAATCGCTCGACGCCGTCGAAGTCGGCAAGAATGCCGGCATGCCGATCCCGCCGGTGATGATTTACGGCGACGACGTCAGCCACGTCGTCACCGAGGAGGGTGTCGCGTACTTGTACAAAGCACCGTCGCTGACCGACCGCCGGGCGGCGTTGTCGGCGATCGCCGGCGTGACGCCGATCGGACTGGGCGCCGATGCCGTACGCACGGAGCAACTACGCCGCGACGGCTTGGTGGCTTTTCCGGAAGACCTCGGTATCGCTGCCCGGCAAGCGGATCGGTCGCTGCTGGCCGCGCGCAGCATCGAGGACCTCGTCGCATGGTCCGGCGGGCTCTACGATCCGCCCGCACAGTTCCGGGACTGGTGAGCGCGATGACCAACGCAGTAACCGCAACCGCACTGCGCCAGCTGTCGGCCGAGCGGATCGCCGACGCGGCCGTCGGCGCCCTGCTTACCGAGGCGCTGCTCACGCCGAAACCCGGGCTGGTCGACGGATCCGCACAGCACAGCCACCCCGACATGAACCTCGCCCTGCTGGCGGTTTCCGCAGAGGCTCTACGAGATCCGTTGCGCGAGTGCGCCGATGCTGCACGCTCCATGTCGCTCGGGCTCGACCTGCGCGTGCGCATCGGTGCCATCGGACGCGCAGGAGAGCGCCGCATGCTCACCACAACCGGTGGCGTCAACACGCACCGCGGGTCGCTGTGGGCGCTCGGGCTGCTCTCGGCGGGTCTCGCGGCAGCCGAAAACACCGCTGGCGCGGTGGCTTTCGCGGCGCGGCTGGCGCGCTTGCCAGACTCTGCCCGCATCGTCATCCGTTCCGTGTCGCATGGCGAGCGCGCCCGGATGCGCTACGGCGCAGGGGGAGCGGTCGGCGAAGCACAGGACGGCTTCCCGCATGTCGTCAGCTATGGGTTGCCGATGCTGCGGTCGTGCCGCCAGCGCGGTGCGTCCACCGACGCGGGCGCACTGAACGCACTGATGGCGATCATGGCGACCCTCGACGACACCTGCGTCCTGCACCGTGGTGGTTTGCGCGGGCTGGACTTCGTGCACCGCTCGGCGGCAGGCGTGCTAAGCAGCGGCGGGTGCGCAACCCCAGCGGGCCACCGTCGGCTCGAGCGGTTCTGCCGCCAGGCGCACAGGCGGGGTCTCTCCTTGGGCGGCAGCGCGGACCTGCTCGCGGCGACGTTGTTTCTCGACGCGGTCACGCCGGCGGAAGGTGGCTGACGGACATGCAAACACTGACCTACCAGTTTCCCGCCACTCGGACCATGCGCCAGCGCACGCACATCGGTGTCGTAGCGTCGGGCGACCTGGAGGTGCTGCTCGACGAGGCACCGGACGCGGATGTCGCGGATGTCCGGGTACGCACCAGTGTTGACGGCTTCGACACCGTCTGGCACGCGACGCTGGAACGGTTTTTCACCCATACCCCGCTCGCAGGACGCTGGGAGCTCAACGACTTCGGCGCGACGCCTGCCGTCGTCACCCTCCGACTCCGGCAGGCCGCGGAAGCCGCAACGGATGAGCACGCGGGTGCACAATGACATCCGGTGTCGTGACACAGGATTGGCAGCAGATCCTCGCTCGGCGCAGCTACATCGAAGGCGACGCCCTCGAGCGCGCCACAGCGCTGCTGGATCCGGACAGCGTGCGGGTGCTGTGCGGTCCGTTCGACCGCCTCGAATCACCATGGC
>JAVRPG010000376.1:0-6137 GCA_032162325.1 Mycobacterium sp.
GCGCATTTCTGGTCCCTGTCCTACTTCGCCGCCTCCTGCGGAAGGCGCTCCGCTGACTGTCATCAAGCGCTACATCGAACACCAGCAACGGCCAGACAAAAGCGGCCCGCTCCGCGGACCCAAGAACGGGATCGGCCTCCTCCCGGCCGCGAACGGCCGGGCTCCCGCCGAAGAAGGTCAGGTGAACCGCGTCTACGTGTTTTGAATTGCGTTGATGTCCAATCGAATCCGGCCACGTCGTCACTTTCGCAGCACGGTGGTCCCATCCGGGCCGAACGCGGCGCTGATCATCTTCGCGACGCAGTTGAACGGATCGATCCCGTGCACTGAAAGTTATAGGTCGGCCCATCACCCAGGCAGGATGACGGGCCGACTCAGTTAATCGAGTTAGCGGTGTCCGCCCCAGGGCCGCCAGCCGCCACCCCAGCCGTAGCCGTAATCACGGTGATCGCCACCGTAACCACCGCGATCGCCACCGTAACCACCGCGATCGCCACCGCCGCCGTGATCGCCGCCGCCGCCGTGATCGACCTGGACAAAATGGCTGGCCCCGGCTGTCGGCGCGGTGGAGACCACTGCCGGCTGAGTCGGAGAGGGGTTGGCCGCGGCAATCGGTGCGGCGGCAACAGCTACCGTGGCAGCCCCCGCCGCCAACAACGGTGTTATGAACTTCAGTCTGTTTCGCATGGTGACACGCTTTCCGGATGGCTTATTTCGCCACCTGCTTTTGATGGCACAATCTGTGCTCGTTTCCAGAGTTGCGCTCCACCGAACCCATGTCGTCACCGCTGACACCCAGCACTGGACCTTGGTAACTGGAATCCGTGCCTACCGGTCAGCACCCGCGCTGCTGCGGCGAAGGCGGCGACTGTACGCCTGCTACCAGGTCGAAGAGTCCGGGAAAGTTGGCGGTGGCGAAGGGATTTGAACCCTATCTCTAGGTCCTGGTAGGTCGCCAATCGCTGGTTAACGTGCGCAAACGAATCACGCTCAGTCACGCGCAATCAGGCTAAAACGCGAGTGTGGGCAAAATGTGGGCCCGGGTCGCCACATCCAACCACCCACGCGGGCTGCCAGGCTCGTCTTAAAACGATGGGTTCTCACGGCTCAATGTGCCAATCAGATTCGATGCGCTAAGTGCCACGCAATCGTCGCGGACGCAACAGAGCATCCACAGCGACTTCATTACTGGGACATAACTTCTGCAAAGGATTCCGGGCGCAAGCTCGGAAGTATGACAGATACACCCGAACGTCCCGGTGAGCCGAGCGAATCGACAACCGAGCCGCCGCAAGCATCAACCGAACCACGGACCGAACCGACCGAGGTGACAAACGAAACGCCAGCCGAGCCGGCGCCTGCTTCGACAATCGGAACACAGCCGCCGTCGGCCACACCACCGAAGCGTTTTCAATGGTTGAGCAGCCCCAACCGACTCAACCGCGTCGCAGCCCTGGTCGCGATCGTCGCCGGTTCAGTGTTTGTCGCCGCGGTGATCTTCGGCACCGGCGTGCTGGTGGGGGCGCACTCGGGCGGGCACCGGGAAGCCTTTGAGCGCTCCGGCCACGAACGCTCCGAATCGGCGATGGTCGAGTCCAAGCGTGGTGGCCTGCCGGCGGGCGAGATATGGCTGGTCCCCGGTGGCGGTGGCCCAAGTGGGCACAGCCACCACGGCGACCCGGGTAGCTATGCCGGTCCCGTCCTCGGGTCCGCGATTCTCGCACTGAGCTGACCGTCACCGCCCTCGGCTGATGCTGTCGGCTCAGCGCCGCCCGCGGCGCGGGTCAGCCGTCACTCCATACCAGTTGGCCGTTGGGTCGTTGAGGCTGACCGGTGCGGCGATGAACCGGAGCCGGTACCGGGTCGAGCGGGTGACGGCGAATGTGGATCGTCTGATATGCGATCAACCCGATGAGTGCGGCAACCAGCGCCGCCGACGTCCACATCGTGCCCCAGGCCAGGCCGCCATGATCGCGCGGTTTACTCAGGAAGTCCCCGGCGGTAGCCCCGAGGGGGCGGGTCAGCACGAATGCGATCCAGAACAGCACCATGACGTTGATGCGGGTGAAGTAGTGGGCCGCAAGCAGAACCAGCATGATCCCTGACAGCATCAGCGCACTGTTGCGGAATCCGAACCCCAGGCTGTCGGCGAGGAAATCACCGCTGGAAGTGCCCAGGCTATTGGAGAACAGAATCGCGGTCCAGTAAAGCAGTTCGCCTTTGAATGTTGCGACGTTTTCGACGTCGAGCGTTTGGCCGCTTCGCCACCAGATAACGAAGACGACCGCCAGCCCAGCGGTGAGGATGAGCGCGCCGCCGGTGTAGCCGATGCCTCCGGTGCGGTTCATCAAGTCCGACAGCGTAGTGCCGGCGGTGCTGGTCAGCGCGATCACCGTCCAGAAGATGGCCGGGTGAAACCGGCGGGCCTTCAATTGGAACACCACCGCGATCAGGAACAACGCGAAGAAGATGCCCGTGCTGACGAGATAGCCGACATGCATGGTCTGCGCCAGAAGATCACCGCCAGTTTCCCCGAGGGTTGTCGCGACGATCTTGAGCACCCAAAACAGCAGGGTGACATGTGGCAGCTTGCGCATCACAAGACGCGCTGAATCCGACAACCCGGCGTGCGCCTGGCCGTGCGTAGTCGAGGACATAGTTCTCCGTGTCTCTGTATCGCAGGCCGCGGTACCGCGACGTGGCACGTCAAACATGCTCACCGTGCTAAACCGGCGGCGGTGCAACAGGTTTCCCGCCGCTGCGCTGCGGCGAGCTGTGACGCTTTCCCAACGTAAGCAATAGGCGCTGAGAAGCCACTGAAAGCCGTCCGCTGCGCACTCGGCGAGATCCCGCCATCCTTCGAATTGCATACGCCCGCTTGACCAGTCAAAAAGATCAGTGCCAATCACTATGCAGTGGGCCACTACTGGCCGCCGATAGAGTGAGCTAGATCACTGGGCAGCGATTAGCGAAAGCTGCACATGGAATCGGGCCGGCGAAGGTCAACTCACCGAGCTAAAGCGGATCACTCTCCTGCGAGGCGCTGAGCAAGGCTCTGCCGCCGGCGCGGTCGCAGCGTGCGCGCCATCAACCGCGGTCACCGCGACACCTCCACATCAGCCGGTCGCGGGGTGTCCTGCGCAACGTCGCGGGCGGTCCGGGTGGTGATTCCGCAGGGTAGGCAGTAGCGTTCGCCGGATTCGTAGGCGCCCGCGTCGCCGAGGTATTCGACGTATCGGTCGGCGCGCCGGATGTCGCCGCGGCAGTCAGGTGCTTTCGATGGGTAGTTGCGGTTAAGGCGTTCATGAACCTCGACAGAGCACACGTCGGCTATCTGTCGCACCGCAGGTAGAGCCCCACACCGACGCGCGGCACCAGACCGGTTGGCTTTTGTCCGAGATCATTGTCGGGAAATAGACTCCACATGAGAAAAATGGTGCGCCGCTCTCGGGTCGATGCCGAATCGGGGTCCCCAGCTGGGGCGACGCTCACCGCGGCGGCCAGCGGGAGCCATCCGGCACTACCTGCATCCAACTGACGCACCGGCCGCGCTACTAGCCTTGCGTCATGCGATTAACGACGGCATCCCACCGTCATTGAAGGACCATAGTATGGGGACATTGAAGGACGAGCTAACCTCCAAAGTTGGTGCTTACGACCGGTGGGCGACACGGCGACGCTTCGGTCCTGGCGGCCACAACGACCGCAGCTTGTGGGTGTTGGCTTGCATGGACGAGCGGTTGCCGGTTGATGAAGCGAGCGAGTGCCCAGGGATGGACTGACGGTAGACGCTGCCGGCGAACCACACGACGTTGCCGCCGATGCGCTTGACGACGATGAGCACGGTGTCTTCACCTGGAAAGCGCTTGGCACGGTGGTCGGCTCGATGCGTGTGATCGTGCTGTTCGGTGTAAGCGGCGACTTTTCGTACGTGTCAGCAATCCTCGCCGTCGGTTCGTCGGTCGCCGTTATCGCCGCGTTCCTCATCGACCGCCGATCCAACACTGCGCGTTAAGCCCTAACGGACCGCTCCGCACAAGGAAACACATGAAGAAGATCCATCTGCTGGGTTTCGTCCAGCACGGCGTGATGAATCATGCCTCGACCATGTGGGCGCACCCGCGCGACAAGGTCGGATACCACTGGTCACGTCCTGAGTACTGGCGCGACCTCGGCCGCATCATGGAACGCGGACTCTTCGATGCCATGTTCATCGCCGACGAGCTGGCGCCCTACACCACTTACAAGGGCAGCTCGGACCCGGTTGTTCGGTATGCCGGACAGTGCCCGGTGCATGAACCGGCGACGGTCGTACCCATTGTGGGTGCGTTCACCAAGCATCTCGGAATTGGGATCACTCTGTCGACATCGTTCGTGCCGCCGTACATGATGGCTCGGCAACTGTCGACACTGGACCACCTGACCAACGGGCGCGTCGGCTGGAACATTGTCACTTCATATTCGAAAAGCGAGTTTCAGGCGATGGGGCGGGAAAACCTGACTCCGCGGGACAAGCGCTATGAAGTGGTCGAGGAGTACATGCAGCTCTGTTTTGAGCTGTGGGACTCCTGGGATGACGACGCGATCATCTACGACCGCGAACGAGGCGTGTTCGCGGACCCATCGAAAGTGCGTGAGATCGACTTCCAGGGCGAGTTCTTCCGTTCGAGGGGCCGCCATTTCGTCGCACCGTCGCCGCAGCGGCGGCCGGTGCTCTGGCAGGCAGGTTCGTCGGAGCCCGGTCGCGAGTTCGCCTCCAGGCACGCCGAATCGGTCTTCGGCATCTTCCCGACACCGAAGAGCATGCGGACATACGCCGACGACATCCGTTACCGCGCCGCCCAGCACGGGCGTGACCCCGAATCGGTCAAGCTCATCTACGGTCTGCAGACCATCATCGATCGTGATCGCGGGCGGGCACAGGACAAGTACGCCGAGTTTGTCGAGCGAGTCCAGATTGAGAGTGCGCTCGGAATTCTTTCGGGCCACACCGGATTTGACTTTTCGACGCTAGACCTCGATGACAACGTGGTCGATGCCGACGTGCAAGGCATTCGCGGCCTCTTCGATGCCATCCTCGAAGCCAAAGACGGTGCTCCGGTGACGGTGCGTGAGGCAGCACAGATCTATGGCGTCTCGATGGGCGCTCCCGTCGCCGTCGGCACGCCGGCCGACGTCGCTGACCAGATGGAGCAGTACATCGATGACGGCGGCTGCAACGGCTTCATGTTGCTCGCCACCGACACACCCGGGTGCTTCGTCGATGTCGTCGAACTTCTCGTACCCGAGCTGCAGCGTCGTGGCCGATACCGGACCCGTTATCCCGGAACAACTCTGCGCGACAGTCTGCTGGAGTATTGACCGCGCGAGCCAATCAACGTGGACGCACCTGCTGCGCCACCGGACATCAGCGCTTCCGTGGCTTGGCATTCATAGCGCTTACTGTCCGATCCGGGAAAACATGAGAGTTGTCCGGTTTAGGCTTGGAATCCGGGAAGAGGTGAGAGTGAATCGCTTGTGCCCTGGTTGGGTTTGGGTCAGTGTCATCGGAGCTCAATTTGTCACTGCGACGACTTAAGCGTGGGGGCCGCGGATTCCAGGCCTACGTCGACACCGACTGACATGGCTTATCTGGCGGCCTCGGCCTCGACGTCGTAGTCTGCCAAGCGGCTGAACCGCAAGGCAGTGAGTACCGTCGCGGGACGCGCCGGCGGACCGGTTCGTAGTAGCGGGGAAGCCTCTGCTGGGCGCGCCAACGTGTTCGGGCTGACGATGTCGCTGAACATGCTGCTCACCTTCGGTGACGCCGTCGACTTCACCGGCAGCGATTTCGCCGGCTGGTGTCGCGACGCCGGCTTCGGCGACATCGAGATCCTCCCACTGACCGGCATTACCAGCGCAGGCATCGCCTACAAATAGATGACCAGCCTTGGCCGGCGAACGCGGACACCCCTTTGAATGCGAACCATGACGACGAACGAACGGGGACTAGTCATTGTCACCGGCGCGTCCAGCGGCATCGGCGAAGCGATTGCACTGCATCTGCGCGAGGGCGGCTTCTCGGTGCTGGCCGGTGTACGTCGCGATGAGAACGCCGAGCGGATGCGTACCCGCGGTCTGACACCGATCCGTCTTGA
>JAVRPG010000377.1:0-3190 GCA_032162325.1 Mycobacterium sp.
CACAACATGCAGCAGGCGGCACGCGTGAGCGACCAGACGGCGTTCTTCAACCTCGAGGCCACCGGCAAGCCGGGGATGCTGGTTGAGATCGACGACACCGAGAAGATCTTCTCCAACCCGACCCAGAAAGCCACCGAGGACTACATCTCGGGTCGCTTCGGGTAGGGGATCAGGCCGTAGCGGCGACGTCCAAGTCGGCGAGCAGCCGACGGACGCGTTGCTCGATGTCGTCGCGGATCGCCCGCACGGCCTGGGCGGTCTGGCCGGCGGGGTCTGGCATTTCCCATTCCTCGTAGCGTTTACCGGGGAACACCGGGCAGGTTTCGCCGCAGCCCATAGTGATGACAACGTCGGCGGCACGGACAATTTCGTCGGTCCAGGGCTTGGGGTACTCACCGGTGATGTCGATACCGACCTCGGACATCGCTTCGACTGCTGCCGGGTTGATGTCGGTTTCCGGCTCGGATCCGCCCGACCACGCCACCGCCTGCTCGCCTGCCAGATGAGTGAAGAACCCCAGCGCCATCTGCGAGCGGCCAGCGTTGTGGGTACACAGGAAGAGCACCGTCGGTGTGCCGCCGCCGACGTTTCCCTCGATGCGGGCGACTGCGTGCAGTTGCTGGCGGGCGAATCGTTCGGCGAGCAGCGGCACAAAGTTCGGTATCCGCGCCCGCGCTGCGAAGTGGTCGTAGGACGAGTGCAGGAGCTTTTCGATGGTGTCCATCCCGATTTGGTCGCCGAACTCCTGCTGCAACCGGGTCGCGGCGGCCCTCAGCGCGAGGTCCTGATCGATGGATACGTCCGGGTGGTGATGGACTGCGGGGGAGGCGGGGCTTTCAGTCATCGCGGACTCCTGTCGGCGGATCGGTCAGCAACTCTGACTTCGACGGATACCCGATATTTGCGAATATCAATTGAGGGCACAAGCGAACGGCGGGTGAACGGGTTCCCCAAAATCATCCCCAACAACACCGCCGAAACATCCGACCGCCACGCGGGTCATTCAGGACACTCCTAGGGCGTCAACACCACTCGCGTTCCCGACGGCTCGGGCGCGGTCCAGGCCTGCTCGACGTCGGTGAGCGGACATGCCTTGGTGCGCAGCTTCAGTTCACCTTCGGCAACCATTGCGAACAGTCGCGGCAGAGCTTCCGTGCGCGCCCGTGCCTGCACCTCGAGCGGCACGCTGCCGAGCCCGAGGCCAACCAGGGTGATGCCGTTGCCGCGCAGGATCCCCGCGGGCAGGTTCAGCGTCGGACCGGCCATCGAACCGATCTGGACGAACCGCGTGGCATGGTAGTGCGTCGCTGGAAGGCTGGACCCCAGCGCCGTGAGGACCTGTTCGGCGGGCTCACCCCACAGGTAGTCGAGTACCGCGTCGAACGGCCGGACCGCGTGCTGCGCGGCGACCCGGTCGCCGAGGTCTGAGTTGCCGAGTGCGATGGCGTCGTCGGCCCCGACGGTGCGCAGCCATTCGAGCCGGGCGACGTCACGTCCGGCCACAACGACCCGTCCGGCGCCGAAGACCGACCGGGCCAGCTGGACGGCTATCGAGCCAGTGACCCCGGTGGCGCCCAAGACGAGGACGTGGTCGCCGGGACGAACCGCGGCCGCGTATTCCAGCGACATCCAGGCGGACATCCCCGGATTCGGGATGGCGGCGGCGGTCACCGAGTCGATGTGCTCGGGAAGCTCGACTGCGCCGTGCGGATTGATCAGCGTCCGCTCGGCCATCATGCCGTAGGGCGCGAGCGCGCCGGTGTACACCCGCCTGTCGTCTTCGAGGCGGGCGACCCCGTCGACACCGGGAACGGCCGGGAGTTGGATCTCCTTGCTGGCGTAGTGGTTTCCCGAGACGAGGCCACGGGTGAGATTGGTCAGTGCGGAGGCCTCGACGTCGGCGACCACCGCGGATCCGGTGGCGACGGGGTCGGGGAAGTCGGTGTAGGTGGGCGGTTGCCCCCACATTTCGACCACTGCGGCTTTCATGAGTACTCCTAGTTTCCGAGGAAATGGTTTTTATAGAAACAAAATGCTGAGAGGTCACCGCCTGGCAAGATGGTTTCCATGAAAACCAAGTCGGCCCTGGTCGGCGAGATCGGCAGGCTGGTCCGCGAAGTCGGCGACATGTTCGACTCCGAGGAGGGCGACGCCGAGCGCGACTACATGGCCGCCCGGTGCCCGAAGCGCCTCGAGCGCACGGTCCGTACGCTTCCCACGCTGAGCATCCATCTGCTGGAGAGAATCTCCGATGAACCCGTCAGCGTCGTGGGTTTGGCTGCCCGCTCGGGTCAATTGAAAGGAACGGTGTCCAAGCAAGTCCAGCGCCTCGTAGACGCGGATCTGGTCAGGCGTGAACCGATTCCGGGAAATCGCAAAGAGGTCGCGCTGACCTTGACCGACGACGGCCGCCTGGTCACCGAGGTGCACGGGCGGATGCACGAGGAGATGCGGCAGGGCGTAGCGGATTTCTTGTCGCGCTACAGCAACGCCGAACTCGCGGTGCTCATCAAGGTGTTGCGTGACCTGCTTGGCGCCGAAAAAGTCGGCGTGCGGATCACCTCCGGGGAATAGGTGCGCCCTGCGCCATGTCGTAGCCCCTATCGCAGGCGCGGCTGGCGGAGTCGGGACCATCGCCGTCCAACTGGCCAAGCGCGCGGGAGCCACCGTTCTGGGCATCGCCGGACGGTCGAACGACGACTGGCTCGTCACGCACGGCGTCACCCCGGTCAACTATGGTGACGGCCTGGCGAAGCGGCTGCAAGACGCGGCGCCCGACGGGCAGGTCGATGCGTTCTTGGACTTCTTCGGCGGTGGCTATGTCGAACTGGCGGTGACGGAACTCGGCATCGATCCGCAGCGGGTCGACACCATCATCGACTTTCCGGCCGTCGAGCGGTTCGGGGTCAAGGGCGAGGGCAACGCCGACGCCGCCGACGCGACCGTGCTGGCGGACTTGGTCGCAGCCGGCGAACTGGAGGTACCGGTGGCCGAGGTATACCCGCTTGACCAGGTGCAAGAGGCGTTCCGCACGCTCGAACAGCGGCACACCAGGGGAAAGATCGTTCTGCGGCCGTGACCGCAGGCCAACTCAGCGCGGGGCGGGGATCTCTTCCTCGTCGGGCAGCTTGCCGGTGACCTGGAAGATGATTCGGCGGGCGACCTCGACGGCATGGTCGGCGAACCGCTC
>JAVRPG010000378.1:0-8767 GCA_032162325.1 Mycobacterium sp.
AGAAGATCATCGAGCTGCGTGAAGAGGGCGGCGCGGTCACCATGGGCCGGGTGCTGACCCTTGTCATCGCGCCGGACACCGAGGACATCCTCGAGGACTCCGTCGAGGCGGCTAACTTCGCCAGCCGCGAGCATCCATGTCGGGTGATTGCGGTGATTCCCGGCGACCGCAGTGCCCCAAAACCACAGCTGGACGCCGAGATTCGGGTCGGCGGCGACGCAGGCGCCGGCGAGGTCGTAGTGCTCCGATTGCAGGGCGAGCTGGGCGATCACTGCAGCAGCGTCGTGCTTCCGTTCCTCCTGCCGGACACCCCGGTGGTGGCCTGGTGGCCGGCCACCGCACCGGAAGTGCCGGCCGAGCATCCGCTTGGCAAGTTGGCGATCAGGCGGATCACCGATGCCACCAACAGCGCCGACCCGCTCGCCGCGATCAAGGGACGATTGCAGGGCTACACCGCCGGTGATACCGATCTGGCGTGGAGCCGGATCACCTACTGGCGCGCGCTGCTGGCCTCGGCCATCGACCAGCCGCCGTGCGAGCCCATCACCTCGGCGCTGGTGTCGGGGCTGAAGGGCGAACCCGCGCTGGACGTCCTGGCGGGCTGGCTGGCGAGCCGGATCGACGGTCCGGTGCAGCGCGCCGTCGGCGATTTGAAGGTTGAACTCGTGCGCCCGAGCGAGACGGTCACGTTGAGTCGGCCGCAGAAGGGCGTGACCGCTACGCTCACCCGTACCGCCAGGCCCGAGGCACGGATTCCGTTGGCGCGCAGGGAGGCCAAGGAATGTCTTGCCGAGGACCTGCGCAGGCTGGACGCCGATGAGATCTATCTCGAGGCGCTGCAGGGCATCGACAAGGTGCAGTACATATGAGCCCCGTCATCGAGAAGTACCCCGACACCGCTGCGTTGGTCGCCGCGGCCGGCGATCGACTGGTCGACGCGATCACCGATGCGATCGACAAACGCGGCAGGGCCCTCATCGTGCTGACCGGCGGCGGCACCGGCGTCGGACTCCTGAAAAGGGTCGGCGAACGCGGCGACAAGATCGACTGGTCGAAGGTGCATCTGTACTGGGGCGACGATCGGTATGTGCCAGAGGACGACGGCGAACGCAACGAAAAGCAGGCCCGGGAGGCGCTGCTCGACCACATCGATATCCCGGCCGCCAACGTGCACCCGGTGTCACCCAGCGACGGCGATTTCGGCGACGATCTGGATGCCGCGGCACTGGACTACGAGCGCGTGCTGGCCGCCAACGCCGACGACGGCGCGCCCGCGCCGGACTTCGATGTGCACCTGCTGGGTATGGGCGGCGAGGGTCACATCAACTCGCTCTTTCCCGAGACGCCCGCGGTGCGCGAGACAGAACGGCTGGTGGTCGGTGTGCCGGACTCCCCCAAGCCGCCGCCGCGGCGAATCACGTTGACGCTGCCGGCGATTCAGCGGTCGCGGGAGGTATGGCTGGTGGTCTCGGGTTCGGCGAAGGCCGACGCTGTGGCCGCCGCGATCGGCGGAGCGGACCCCGTCGACGTCCCCTCCGCCGGCGCGGTCGGCCGCGAAGCCACAGTGTGGTTACTTGACGAGGACGCCGCCTCCAAGCTCTAGTCTGCGTGGCCGGCGTCGGCCCTGGCGTCGGAATACCCCGCCACATAATCCGTCACGCGGCGGACCAGGTCCTCGCTGCTGGGCGACCTGGGGTCGGTATCGCATTGGGTGCGCTGCACGTACATCAGACGACCAGTCGGCTCCGGCGGTTCCACGGCTGTGGTCAAATGACCGTCATGGCAGACAAAGGTGGCAGCAGGTCCGGTGCCCGCAGTGGCCGGGAGCGGATCCAGAAACTCGCGCAAGCTGCACTCAACGCCGACGTCACCGTGGACCAGGTCGACGCCATCCTGGCCGGCTTGACCGAGACATTGATTGATCTCGACAACTCGACGTCAAAACTCGACGCAACGCTCGAGCGGTTCAACGACACGATCAACCAGATCAACGCACTGGCGCCGCGCCTCATTGCCGTCGTCGACCGCTTGGAGGGCATCGTCTCGCGCGTCGAGCGCATCGTCGGCATCGGCGAATCCGTGATGGCACCGCTGGCCGCCACCGAACACGCGGTGCGCGGAGCAGTCAACAAGGTGCGCCGCACCACCGGCCTCTAGTGCCGCAGAGCTTCCCGACTCCCGCGCCGCCGTACGCCGAGGGCACCGGCCTACCGTGGGATGTGACGGTCGACGACGCTGTCGCCGCCATCGCCGAGGCACGTGACCGCCATGGCGACACGTTCGTCGTCGAAAGCGGTGGCGATCACTACCTGTTCACGTTCTCGCCGACGGGCGTCGAGTCGTTCTACGCGCTCCCGGAGGAGAAGGCCAGCAAGGGCCTCGCCGACTATTTGATGTTACGGCGCAAGCTGCCCGACGAGATCTTCGACGGCAGGCGAACACTTCCGGGTGCGTTGTTCCGGCGCGACGATGTCGCTTCATATGTCACCAACCTCGAAGGCGCACTCGCGCAGACCGTCGCCGAGCTGGGATCCGCAGGCTCCGTCGACCTTTTCGACCTCACCCGGCGGCTCGGGCACCGGATGGGTCTCGCGTCGTGGGCCGGGCCGGGGTCTGCGGAGGGCGACGCATTCGAACACCTGGTGCGGGCCTTCGACACCCTCGACGGCTCAGACGCGTTCGTGCACCCCGACACGATGGCCGCGGTTGCCGCATCGGACAAGCGGGCCGAGCGGGCGGCACTCGATGACGTCGCCGATGTCATCGAAACCGCCGTGCGCCGCCGGGATTCGGGCGAGCTTGATGGAGACCTCTTCGGCCGGATCGTCGAGGCATGGGCGTCGGAGCCCCCCGATATCCGCCTGCGCGGGATCGCGCTCGACGTCGCGCTGATCCACATCGCCTCGATGTCGAACCTCATGGCGGCACTGGGCTGGGCGCTCGTCGACCTCCTCGAACACCCGGCGCAACTGGCGCGCGTCGCTTCGGGTGACACGGAGTTCGCACAGCGCTGCGCCCTGGAGAGCACGCGGATGGCCCAGCGCTCGATCATGTCCCGCGCGGTGCTGGCCCCAGTCGTCCTCGACACCGGCGATGTCACCTACCGGGTGCCGCCCGGCTGGACGATCGCCACCCTACTGCCCCTGCTGAACACGTCGGCCGCGCCTGGCCTGGATTCCTGGAATCCCGACCGGTGGCATCGCCACCGGCTCGCCGACCAAGCAGTATTGCCCTCACCCATGCTGGTGACCGCATTCGGGCATGGCCGGCACACCTGTCCCGCCCAGCCGTTCTCGCTGGCGGCCATGACGACTGCGATGACCCACCTGCACGGTCGGTACGAAATGACGCCGCAATGGACGGCCCACCCTCGGCCCGTGCCCGCCCAGATCGGCGGCGTCGCTCGCGCGGCCGATCCCTGTCCGGTCGACTACGTCGAAAGGTGAGCCCTACTGCTCGTCACTGGTCTCGGGCAGCAACGGCAGCACACCGACGCTTGCGGCCGACACCACGAGCAGTGCCGCCGATGCAGTCAGGGACGCAATGAGCCCGAACTGGGAGGCGACGACTCCCCACACCAACGATCCGAGCGCCTGCGAACCGATCAGGATCACCAGGTACATCGCCAGGCCACGGGCCCGCAGCGACTGGGGCAGCGCCATGTGCGCGGCCACGGTGAGAGTCGTGAGCGTGGCAATCCACGCCACCCCGGCCAGCAACAGCAACACGACGGCCGCGCCGAGCGGAAGATAGGCCGCCGCAAGCAAACCCGCGGCAGCGACAAGCGCGGCGAGGGCCAACAGTGCGTTGGCGGATAACGTCGCGCTGAGCCTGCTCATCACGAGCGCACCAATTACCGCCCCGACGCCGACGGTGCCCAAAACCGCCCCATAGCCGATGGCGCGCAGGTGAAACTGCTGGGAGGCCACGACAGGCAGCAGCGCCCACAGCGCCGACGCGGGAAATGCGAACAACGCCGCGCGCACCAAAATTCGGCGCATGTTCGGGCTATGGCTTACGTACCGGATACCGGCGAGGACCGACTGGCCGAACGGTTCACGCTGGGTTACCGGCGCCGATGGTGTCCGCTGCCAGGCCAGCAGCGCGACGATGACCGCAACGAAGGTCACGGCATTGATTGCGAACACCGCCGCGGCGCCTGCCGCAGCCACCAGTAACCCGGCGATGGGAGGGCCGATCGCCCGCGCCGCATCCACGGCGACGCCGCCAAGCGACGCCGCGGAACGGAGTTGCTCGCGTGGCACGAGCTCGGGCTGGATCGCCTGCCATGCCGGGGTCGTCAGTGCGGCGGCGCAGCCGATGGCGAACATCAGCACCAGCAGTGAGACCGCATCCAGTACGCCGGCGACCGCGAGTGCTGTCAACGCCGCGGTGGCGACCGCCGCATACGCCTGCACGGCGATGAGCAGCCGCCGGCGGTCGACCCGATCGGCGAGTGCACCGGCGAACAACGCCAATATAAGCGTCGGCGTCAGGCCGGCCGTCTGCACCAGCGCGATGACCGTTGGACTGGCGTGCCTTTCGACCAGAAACCACTGCGCCCCAACGATTTGCATCCATGTACCGATGTTCGACGTGAGCGCGGCGATGAAAAGGCCACGGAACACACCGATCCGCAGCGGCGCCCATGTGGACGCCGCCGCCGTACCCGCTGGGCCCGCGCCGTCAGTTGCCATCGCTGCTCGCTTCTCATCAGGCATCGATCACCGACAGGGACACTCGACGCCAATGATATTGACCGACAGGGAGTCGGGTCAGTCAATGCAGTTACCAGATCGCAGAGGCCTGGCCGACAGACGGCAGTGAGCGTCGCGCATGCCCGTGGCCCACTAACTCTCGTGCCCGTTCCCGTGCTGTCATCGCTCCCCAGATCCCGTGGTGCTCGGGAGTCCTGAGCGCGTGATCGCGGCACTCGGCGACGACGGGACACTGTCGGCAGATGCGCTTCGCCGCCTCTTCGCGCCGACGAAGGCTCTAGCGGGCTTGGTCGTCGGGGAAGAACACCTCGAGCGGGTGCCCCAAACAGCTACCCCTGAGTTGCCAGTTCCACGCGTCCTCGGTGGGAGGCGGTAGGCGCAGGCAATGCGTCCGAACGACGTCAGGTAGCTGCTCTGTCGCCCCATCGCCCCACCTCCGATCATCTGTCCCGCTAGCACCACCGGACACAGTTGTCACACGTGAAGTCGGCGGACGCCTCCAGCGTGTTACAGCCGAGGAATGGCGCAGGTAGAACGGGCTAACCGCTGTTGCGAAGGGCGGTAGCCAGCCCGCTCATGGTCAGCAGGATGCCGCGCTGGACGAGCTCGTCGTCGTCGCCGGAGCGGTAACGGCGCAGCAGCTCGACCTGCAGGTGGTTCAGCGGCTCCAGATACGGGAACCGGTTGAACACCGAGCGAGCCAGGGCGGGGTTGTCGGCGAGCAGGTCGTCCTGGCCGGTGATGAGCTTGTGCATGCGGATCGTGCGCTCGTGCTCGCCGAGAATCTTGTCGAACACCCGCCGCCGCAGCGCCTCGTCCTCCACGAGTTCGGAGTAGTGCGCGGCCAACCCCATGTCCGCCTTGGACAGAACCTGCGCCATATTCGACAACACGGTGCGGAAAAACGGCCAGCGCCGGTAGAGGTCCTGGAGGACCTCGAGTCGCCCGTCACCCTCGGCGATCCATTCTTCGAACGCGCTTCCCGTCCCGTACCAGCCGGGCAGCATCACCCGCGACTGGCTCCAGGCCAGCACCCACGGGATGGCCCGGAGATCGGAGATCGACGTGGTGGGCTTGCGCGATGTCGGCCGACTTCCGATGTTCAGCGCGCCGATCTCGCTGACCGGCGTCGAGGCCTTGAAATAGTCGACGAAACCCGGTGTCTCGTGGACCAATTCGGCGTAGGCGCGCTGAGCGCGGGCGGCCAGCTCGTCGAGCACCTCGTAGGCGGGCCCCGCGGTGTCACCCAACCCCTCGACGTCGAGCAGCGTGGCCTCCAGCGTGGCCGCCAACAGCGTCTCGAGGTTGCGATGCGCGATTCGCGGCTCGGCGTACTTGGCGGCGATCACCTCGCCCTGCTCGGTGATGCGCAGCGAGCCGTTCACCGCGCCAGGTGGCTGCGCCAGGATGGCGTCGTAGCTCGGGCCACCGCCACGGCCGACGGTTCCGCCGCGACCATGGAAGAGCCGCAACCGAATTCCGGTCTTGCGGGCCGACTCGACCAGGTCGAGCTCGGCGCGGTACAGCGCCCAGTTGGCCGCCAGGTACCCGCCGTCCTTGTTGGAGTCGGAGTAGCCGAGCATGACTTCCTGGCTTTGCGCGCGTGCATCCACAACGGCGCGGTAGAGCGGAAGGTCCAGTGCCGCTTCGAGAATCGACGAGCCACGCTGGAGGTCATCGATGGTCTCGAACAGTGGCACGATGCCGACGGGCGCATACGGCTCTGAGCCGGAAGCGTCGAGTAACCCGACCTCCTTGAGGAGGATGGCCGCCTCGAGCATGTCCGAAACCGACTGGCACATTGAGATGATGTAGTTGGGAACCGCGTTGGGCCCGAACACCTCCACGGCGCGCGCGGCCGCGGCCACGATGTCGAGTTCCTTGCGGGCGAGCTCGGAGAGCTCAGTGTCGTCTGCGATGAGCCTCTCGGGCGAAGAGCCGAAGTGCCGGATGAGCGGCCTGCGGGTACCAAGTTCGGCGACCAGCAGGTCGACGCGTTCCGGCTCGGGCAGCGACCGATAATCCGGGTGGACGCCCGCCCACGCCAGCAGCTCGGCGATGACCTCTTCATGCACATCGGAGTTCTGCCGGAGGTCGAGACCGGACAGGTGAAACCCGAAGACGTGCACGGCTTCCCGCAGCCGTGCCAGCCGGTCGTCGGCCAGCACCGCGCTGCCGTTAGCGCGCAGGGATCGATCGACGACGTCGAGGTCGGTCAGCAACTCGGCCGGGGTCAGGTAGCGCTGCAGGCCGAGGTCGAGTTCATGTTCGGGTTGGCGGTCGAGGATCTCGGCCGCTGTCGCGGTGAGTCGCCCATGGATGACCCGCAACGCGCGGCGGTACGGTTCGTCAGCACGGGCCGGCTCTTCGCACAGATCGGCCAATGCGGCTAACTCGTCGCTGATCTTCACCAGCCGCGCGGACATCGACAATTCCTCTTCCAGCGAAGCGATTTCGACGAGGTAGTGCTCCAGGGCGGTGTAGGCGGCGCTACCCGTTGCCAGCCTGACAACCTCGGCGGTGACGTTGGGGTTGCCGTCGCGGTCGCCGCCGATCCACGAGCCGGGGCGCAGGATCGGCTCGTCCAGCAGCTGCGCCCCGGGCCAGCGGGCCTGCAACGCCGTCCGCACTTCGGCATTGACTTGCGGGATGACTTCGAAGAAGGCCGCAGGGTAGTACCGCAGCCCGGTCTCGATCTCGTCCTGAATCTTCAGCCGCGAC
Organism: Mycobacterium sp.; assembly: GCA_032162325.1. Taxonomy (GTDB): domain Bacteria; phylum Actinomycetota; class Actinomycetes; order Mycobacteriales; family Mycobacteriaceae; genus Mycobacterium. The sequence continues at coordinate 7,440 of JAVRPG010000378.1, forward strand.
AACCGGATCAGCGCGGTCTGCCACAACGTCAGGATGTGGCGGCGCAGCTCGCGTTCTATGTCGCGACCGTCCTCGGTCTGGGTGTGTCCGTGCACGCGTAGCCGCATCAGTTCGGTGATGCGGTGTTGGGTGTCGAAGACCGTGCGGCGGCGCGTTTCGGTGGGGTGTGCGGTGATCACCGGCGAAACAAGCGCCCCGGTCAGCGCCGCGGCGACCGTCGCCGCATCCAGGTCGGCGGAGTCGAGTTTGAGATAGGTGGCGGCGAGGCTGCTGTTCTGCGGCGGCTCCCCCGCCGCGACGTGCACCGCCCGCCGCCGCTCGCGGTGGATGTCCTCGGCGACGTTGGCGAGCAGGGCGAAGTGGGTGAAGGCGCGGATGACGGGGATGGCCTGATGGATGTCGATGCCGTCGAACAGGCCGGCGAGTTCGGCGCGATCGATCTCCGATCGGCGGACGCGGAACGATTCAACGCGGGCCCGCTCGACGAGGTCGAACACCTTCTCACCGGTCTGCTCGCGGACGGTGTCGCCGAGGATCGTGCCGAGCAACCGGATGTCGTCGCGCATGGGTTCCGTCGCCTCGCGCCCCACCTGGGTGCGACGCACCGAACCGATCGGTGCCAGCGCGGTGTCGGTCCCCTCAGCCATGCCCCAAGTATCGGCGCGGGCCCAACTCTGCGCATTACGAGAGCGCTAGCCGTGCGGAGTCACGATAGGGGTCGGTGTCGTGCTCGTACTCGTCGTCGTTCCAGTGGAGACCGAGCCCACCGGAACGATCGGCGTGGGTGATGTGGAGGTGGTTGTCGAATCTGAACCCGACGCGGGTGTGGCCGGCGGAGGCTTCTGGCCGCTGGGCATGACGATGGGTGTCGGCTTGGCGCCTCCACCACCTTTGTTGCCGTTGTCGCTGCCGTTATCGCTGCCGGAGTCCGAGTTCAGTTGCGGTGGCCAGTCCACCGACGTCGGAGGCCAGCTTTCGGTCTTGGCCGATCCGGACGACGAACCGGGAGCGGCGCAACCGGCGCCGGCGCCGAAGTCACCGGCGCCGGTGCAGTCGGCGTTGGCGACGCCGACCGGGAGTACAGCGACCCACCCGGCGAGCGAGAAGGCCGCTGCTGCGATCCGTATCCGGGAGGCCCTCATAGCGTGAGGATGTCGCCGTAGGCGTTGACGCTGTCGTCGGACTTGTCCGTGTCGATCATCGCCGTGGCGAAGAACCGGACGGCCACCTGTCCTCCGCAGGCGTCGACCTTGACATGCGCGTCGTGAACGACGACCTCGCCGGTGCGGCCCTTGAGCTCTTTCTTGCCCAGCCCCAGGTTCGTGATG
>JAVRPG010000379.1:0-2811 GCA_032162325.1 Mycobacterium sp.
ACGAGCCGTCATAATTACCCACTACGCCCCACATCAGCGATAAGTGCAGCTCACCGGGTATTTACCTGGATCTTCTCAACACCACATCAGCCTCACCGAGCCGTCTGGGTGGCCGAGAACCTGCTGAAACGACATCAAACGGTGATGTTCTTGCCGTTAAATGGAGCGCAGTGGGGAGTTGTGGGGTATGGTGGCGGAAGTCGTAGGGAAGCCGGGTCACGAAGACACCGGGCCGTGGCGTGGAGGTGGCCAGATGTTTCTCGGCACCTACACGCCCAAGCTCGACGACAAGGGGCGGCTGACGCTGCCCGCGAAGTTCCGCGACGCGCTGGCAGGAGGGTTGATGGTCACCAAGAGCCAAGACCACAGCCTTGCTGTCTATCCGCGAACGGAATTCGAGCAACTTGCCCGCCGGGCCAGCAAGGCATCAAGAAGCAATCCGGACGCGAGAGCGTTCCTGCGCAACCTGGCCGCCGCCACCGACGAACAGCATCCCGACGCCCAGGGCCGGATCACCTTGTCGGCCGACCACCGCCGCTACGCGAACCCCTCCAAGGAGTGTGTGGTGATCGGATCGGTTGATTACCTGGAGATCTGGGATGCACAGGCTTGGCAGGAATACCAAGAGACCCACGAAGAGAACTTCTCCGCGGCCAGCGATGAAGCACTCGGCGACATTATCTGAGGCGCGTGCCCGTGCATCGTGGCCTCTGCCCGAACCGACCCTGACGTACTTCCCCAACGCCAGGTTCGTGCTGTCGGACAGGGACCTCGATGCAGGGGCTCGCCGAGCCACCGGGCGATCGCAAGCGCGGCGAAGCCGGGCGCAGCGGGCCGCCCGCCGAGACACTCGTCGGGAAGGTGTTGTCGTGCCTGACACCACTGGTGATTTCGGCCATGTGCCCGTGCTGGTCGACCGCTGCTTTGCGCTGCTGCGCCCGGCGTTGACGCGTCACCAACCCGACGGATCAGGGGCGGTGCTCATCGACGCGACCATCGGTGCCGGCGGGCACGCCGAGCGGTTCCTTACCGAGCTGCCCGGGTTGCGGCTGATTGGCGTCGACCGCGACCCGACCGCGCTGGACATCACCCGTGCACGGCTGGCGCGTTTCGCCGACCGGCTCACCTTGGTCCAAGCCCGGTATGACGGGATTGACGCCGCACTGGCCGAATCAGGCCATGGCCCAACCGAATCCGTAGACGGAATGCTCTTCGATCTCGGCGTCTCATCCATGCAGCTCGACCGCCGCGAGCGGGGGTTCTCCTACGCCCACGATGCGCCGTTGGACATGCGGATGGACCCCACATCAGCGCTGACCGCAGCCGAGATCGTCAACAGCTATGACGAGGCCGCGCTGACCGACATCCTGCGCCGTTATGGTGAGGAGCGTCTCGCCCGCCGCATCGCGTCTCATATCGTCCGCCGCCGTGCGCGCGCACCGTTCACCTCGACCGGCGAGCTGGTAGAGGTTCTCTACCAAGCGATTCCGGCACCGGCTCGGCGCACCGGTGGACATCCGGCCAAGCGGACATTCCAGGCGTTGCGCATCGCGGTCAACGCCGAACTGGAAGCGTTGCGCAGCGCCATGCCCGCGGCGCTGGACGCCCTGGCCGTCGACGGACGCATTGTGGTGCTGGCCTATCAGTCGCTGGAGGACCGCATCGTCAAACGGGTGTTCGCCGAGGCCACCACGTCCAGCACACCGTCGGATCTACCGGTCGAACTGCCAGGACATGCACCGCAATTCACGTTGTTGACGCGCGGTGCCGAACGTGCCGGCGATGCCGAGGTTTCGCAGAACCCGCGGAGCGCTGCGGTGCGACTGCGTGCCCTACAACGTGTGCGACCGAAACCAGAGGCAGTGAGGAGGGGAAGCTCATGAAAGCCAACCGCGAAGCGAAACCGCCCCGCGGCGGCGATCGTCGTCGTGGGCAGAACAATGCTTCCCGGAACGCCGGGCGCCGAGCGGTCGACCCGACGCCTGCGCGTCGCAAACATCCACGCGCCGGGAAAGCCTCCGCGCCGTCCCGCGAGCCACGCATGTCGCGATCCGCGCCGCAGACCAGCCCGATCTCCCGGCCGGTCGAGCGGCCGGCCCGACCGAAGAGCACCAACCAGGCCAAGGCGCGCGCGAAGGCGCGGAAAGCCAAGGCGCCCAAGGTTGTTCGGCCGCCTCTGCGGGAGCGCCTGCTCAACCGGCTGGCGTCGATCGACCTGCGGCCGCGTACATTGGCGGCCAAAGTCCCGTTCGTGGTGCTGGTCATCGGTTCGCTCGGTGCCGGGCTCGGCCTCACGTTGTGGCTGTCCACCGCCGCTGCCGAGCGTTCCTACCAGCTTGGCAGTGCCCGTCAGCGGACGCAGTTATTGCAGCAGCAAAAGGAAGCGCTCGAACGGGACGTACTCGAGGCCCAGTCCGCACCGGCATTGGCCGAGGCCGCTCGCGGCCTGGGGATGATCCCGACGAGGGACACCGCACATTTGATCCAGGATCCCGCCGGGACTTGGGTGGTCGTCGGCACCCCCAAGCCGGCTCAAGGGGTTCCGCCGCCGCCGTTGAACACCAAGCTGCCAGACGAAAAGCCGATGTCGCCCTCGGCTCCGCCGGTGAATTCGGTTGAGGTGCCAATGCAGTTATTGCCGGGCAACGGCGCTCCGCCCGTCCCGCTGGCGCCCGGACCCGAGGTAATGGTCCGCACCCCCGACGGTGCCACCACCTTGGGCACCGAGCACATTCCTACACCGTCCGGCCCGCCCCAACTGCCGGGCGCAGGACCGGCGCCCGTACCTGGAGTGCCGCCAGCGCCTGGGTT
>JAVRPG010000380.1:0-4414 GCA_032162325.1 Mycobacterium sp.
TTCGGACGCAGAGTTGCGGGGTCTGCCACAGCGACACCCTGGGCGTCGAAGGCATGCGTGATGATCCAAGCCAGCCGATCGTGCCCGGCCATGAGGTTGTTGGCGTAATCGATGCGGTGGGCGAAGATGTGACCGCCTGGCAGGTTGGCGATCGAGTCGGCCTGGGCTTTCTGGGTGGTCATTGCGGCGAATGCCAGTGGTGCCGGCGCGGTGATTTCGTCAATTGTGCGAACCAGCCACAACCGGGCACCACCGAGGACGGTGGGTACGCCGAGGTCGTGTACGCGCGCGCAAACGGGCTGGTACGCGTCCCCGACGTGCTGAGTTCGGTGCACGCTTCACCGTTGCTGTGCGCCGGCATCACGACATACAACGCGCTGCGCAAGCTCGACGCCGAGCCAGGCGCCCTCGTCGGCATCCAAGGCATCGGCGGGCTTGGCCACCTCGGCATCCAATACGCCAGCAAGCTGGGTTACCGCGTGGCGGCCATCGCTCGCGGCGCCGAAAAAGGCGCATTGGCAACCGAACTCGGCGCCGACGAGTACATCGACAGCTCAGCCGTCGATCCCGGAGCGGCGATCCGCGAACTCGGCGGCGCCACGGCGATCATCGCTACCGCCGCCAATGGAGCTTCGATGTCGCCGCTGCTGGGTGGATTGGTCCCACGGGGACAACTGGTCGTCCTCGGTGCGGCCTTCGATCCGATCGAGGTGTCGACATCCGAGCTCATCTTCGGCGGCCGATCCATCGTCGGCAGCCTCACCGGCACCCCCATCGAGAACGAGGCAAATCTGGCATTCAGCGCCGCCCACCGCGTTGCGCCAATGATCGAGCTTTTTGACTTCGACGATGCACCAAAGGCATACGAACGCATGATGTCCGGCGATGCCCGCTTCCGCGTGGTACTCGATGTCGCAGCCCAATAAGCCGCGTTAGCCTGGTGCGGGGGGCGCCACGAGCTAGTCACCTTGGGCCCAAGGGATTCGCCGAAGAACTCGTCGACGAAATCCACCAATTTCTTTCCTCCGCCCTAGCAAAGACAGACCAATGCTGACGACGGCCTTCGACACCAGACCGTCGGTCATGGCTCACGCCGGAATCGGGGCATACCCCAACGATGGCCAAACGCGACAGGAGTAACCCATGTCAGTTAAGTACACGGTCGACAAGATCGCCGCCTTCGTGGACGGTTGCACCAGCGAGGCCGTTCCGCCCGAGGTTCGCGAGCTGGCGGCAAAGCACCTGCTCGACTCGATCGGCTGCGCCATCGGTGCCATCGGTTCCGAGGTGACCGAGGACATCAAGACCGTGGTCGATGCCTTCGGCGGCAAGCCGACGTGCACCCTCATCGGCGGCGGCCTGACCTCTCCGGACCGGGCGGCGCTCTACAACGGGTGCCTCGTGCGCTACCTCGACTTCATGGACGCATACCTGCGGCCGGAGGAGGTCAACCACCCGTGTGACAACATCATGGCGATCCTGGCGGCGGCGGAACACGTCGGCTCCTCGGGTGAGGATTTCGCGACGGCGGTGGCCGTCGCGTTCGAGATCCAGAACCACCTGCTGGACCTGCCGACGATGCGCGCCAGCATCAACTACACCACGCCGCTGGCCTTCTCGGTCGCCGCCGGGGTCAGCAAGGTTCTCGGCCTCGACGGCGCGCACACGGCCAACGCCCTGGCGATCGCCGGGGTGGGAGCGATCTCCTGCGCGGTGATCCAGGCAGAGCCGGTGTCGAACTGGAAGGGGCTCGCGTCCGGCGAGTCGGCCAGCCGTGCGCTCCACAATGCCTACTTGGCGCAGACCGGGATCACCGGCACGCCGGGGGTGTTCGACGGCCCGCACGGCCTGTTCCAGATCGTGGGCGACCACCTCGACACCGACTGGACGACCGAGTGGTTCGCCTACGCGCGGCGCTCATCGATTAAGAAATACAATGCCGAGTTCCAGTCACAGAGCGCCGTCGATCTGGCTATCGACCTGCGGGACAAGCACAACATCGATGTGGAAAAGATCAACTCGATGCACGTCGAGGTGGCGCAGGGCGCCTACGACGTGCTGGCCGGCGGCACCTACGGCCCCAAGACCGAGTGCCGAATGAAGGAACAGGCCGACCACAACCTCATGTACCTGCTGTCGGTGGCGCTGCTCGACGGCGAGATCTGGCCGCCGCAGTTCACAGCGGAGCGGATCAATCGCGACGATGTCCAGAGTCTGATGAAGAAGGTGACGGCTGCCCCCAACGACGACTTCAGTCGTCGCCTCGGACCCCAGATGCCCGCCTCCCTTTCGATCGAGCTGGAGGGTGGGGAGGTGATCAACGGCGAGAAGGGTGTCTTCGATGGCTTCTGGGCCACGCCCATGACTTGGGATCAGGTCCGCGCCAAGTTCGATCGGCTGACCGACGGCCGGCTCGATAAGGCGCTGGGGGCCGATCTGGCGGCCGCCGCCCAGAACATCGACGAAATCTCGGTCAAAGACCTGACCGCCCTGTTGGGCCGCGTGTCCCCGCCATAAAAGTAGGCCGGCGTCGGCGCCACAACAGCTGGCCGCCGGGTTTCATGGTCCGCGAACGCTACGTCCTCGTAGTCACGCGCAAGGACCGGTAACCGCGCACCGCAACTGTCGACAACATGGTGCTGACGGTAAGGGCGATGCCGACCACAGGAGTGCACCCGGGTCTCAGGCCGCCTACTCCAGCACCGCTGTGACCGCGATGTTGTTGGGCATTGCGTTCTCGTCGGGGTTCGTCAGCCCGTAGATTCTGAATAGGTCTGCGCGGCTTTGCGCCGAAACCCTCCAGCGACGTGCGGCCAGATAGTCGGGCACCGGGCTGCGGTCGCCCTGGTAAATCAGCTGCGTTGTGTCAAGGTCCAATCCCCGGGCACTCCATGCGCGGGCGTTAGCCGTGCGCTGCTTGATTGCGGCGGCGGCGTCGGGTTGGTAATCGGTGGCAAGCCGGCTGCCGGGGGCGCTGAGCGCGGTGATGTTGTCGAATAGACGGTCCTGAGCGTCGGGCGGCAGGTACATCAGTAGGCCCTCGGCGCTCCATGCGGTGGCCTGGGTCGCGTCGAAGCCGTTGTTACGCAACGCGGTTAACCAGTCGTCGCGCAAGTCGACGGCCACCGGCCGGTAGGTGGCTTTCGGTTCGGCCCCCAGCCCTGACAGGGTGCGGGTCTTGAACTCCAGCACGGGGGGCAGGTCAATCTCGTAGACGATGCTGCCCGCCTGCCAGGGCAGTCGGTAGGTGCGGGAATCTAGACCGGATGCCAGAATCACTGCCTGCCGGATACCCGCATCGGCCGCGGCGGTGAAGAATTCATCGAAGAACCGGGTGCGGACGGCAAACGAGTCGATCATCGGCTGCAGGCTGAGGTCGGATTCGTCGCCGGTCTCGCCCTGCTCGATGTCGCCGTCCACTAATTGACTGAGGACATCGATGCCGACCGCTCTTACCAGCGGCGCGGCGAACGGGTCGGCGATGATCGCGTTCGGTTCCCTGCTGGCCACCGCCCGCGCAGTGGCCACCATCGTCGCCGTCGTTCCCACGCTTGATTTCAAGTCCCAGGTGTCGTTATCGCTACGGGTCGTGCTCGTTGACGCGGCCGCGGGCGCAAACTTCGGTTGCTCGTTCACGCCGCCAGTGTGGGCCGCTTTACTCAGAGCCGGCTGAGCGCCGCCTCAGAGTTGATTGAATGAAGTGGCGAAAGTTGTGATGTTCATTGCACTTTTAGCCGCGGGACGGCGGTGCGATGACATCGCGGGCGGCAGAGCCCACACATTCATCGCCCACAGATCGTCGCCGTCTATCCGGACCGAGATCGAGACCCACATCGATCAGGTCCGCACCGGCGAGATCGTGATCGTGCGGCCCGGTGAGTAGATTCCGGTCAACGGCACCGTGATCGCCGGCCACGACTGACCACTCGCACTGTCCACGAGCGGATGCGAGTGTGGGCTGAGCGAACAACGCTCGATGACAGTCATTCCGGTTCTAAACTCGATCGCCGTCGTTATGGGGCATCGTGGGATAGTGCCCACCATCAAATCAAGGGGTGCGAGTATGGGTGATCCGACTGTCGAGGCGAGGGTGGCGCGGGCACTTCTTTCGGGGCCGGCAACCATCCGCGATGGCGCCACCGTCGCGGATATGGACGAGCGCGGCAACATGACCGTCCTGCGTCCGGGCACCAACGAGTGGGTGTGCATGCCGGGCGTGGAGATCGGGCAGGCTGACATGTGCGCCGATCCAATGGGCATGCAGTGGTTCATGGACCTGGTGGTGATGCGGAAACCGAAGCCGACCAACACTGCGCCAGGACTGATCTACATGCTCAACGGGGCGGCCCAGCACAGCTACACCGATCCATTCGACAGGACGAGCCCGCTGATCCCCATCGGCCCACACTGGATG
>JAVRPG010000381.1:0-7730 GCA_032162325.1 Mycobacterium sp.
ACGAGATTTGTCACGATCAATGCGACTATACATGTCTACATAGCTCTGCCGTGCAGGGCGCGAAGCACCTGCTCACAACGACACGGACTACTCATGACCGGGTCTACACGGGGGAACTTCGGCTTAGCAGAAGAACGCTAGGTTGAACAGGGGCGATGTTCGGCGTCCGGCGCATCCACCCTGCGGTCACCCGCCGTCGATTTTGCGGCTCAATCTATCTGTTCCGCAACAAGGCTCTGACCGCGCAGGGACAGTCGTCTCAGCGCGCAACGGCAGCCGATTGCCCGGCGGTACTTAGCTTGGGCGTCAAACGACCCGTTGGAGCGCCGGCTCGCGGTCAACCACGACGAACGATGCTGCAGTCTGCACCGGGACGTCGGGCCGCGAAACATAAGGCAGCACCCGGAAGTCGGCGCGCAGTTGCTTGGGAGTAATCACGCAACGGACGTAGCCGCGGCGGTTGTTGAAGAAGCGGATATGCGGGTTTTCCCGCAGCAGGTCAGCGGTTTCGGGGCTGGTCTCGCACCCGTCACCGCCGCACGTGATCGACGTGGTGACCAGTTCGGTGGCCACCGTCGGCGACTTCGCGTCGTGGAAGCGCTCCCGAACCTCGGCGGCCCAGTGCGACTGAACATTGCCGGTGAGAACCACGGCATTGCGTACGGGCGAATCCTTCAGTCCTGCAATGATGCGGTCGCGGTTGCCGACGTAGCCGTCCCACGCGTCGGGATTGAAGCCGCGGCCCGGCCCGCATTTGAGGTCCAGCTGCGAGAAGAACACCTGCTGGCCCAGCAGATCCCAGCGCGACGACGAGCGCCGGAACCCGTCGATGAGCCAACGCTCCTGATCCGGGCCGGTGATCGATCGGATGGGATCGGTTCGGCTACGACAGTCGGACCCGAGCCGATCCCGCAGGGCTGCACGCCCCGGTGCTGGCGGGTGTCGAGCATGTGGAACGTCGCCAGCGCACCCCACGGCACGCGGCGATACAACTGCATGTGGATGCCGTCCGGCACGGCCCACCGACGCAGCGGCATGTTCTCGTAGTAGGCCCGCAACGCCCATGCCCGCTGATCGAGGAAGCCCGGCTGCGGCTTCGCCGGCGTCTCGGCGGCCCAGTGGTCAGCGAGCTCGTGGTCATCAAACACCACCAGCCAAGGAGCCGCGGCATGCGCCGCCTGCAGATCCGGGTCGGTTTTGTACTGCGCATAGCGCTGCCGATAGCTTGCCAACGTCGCAGTCAGCGGACCGACGTGGTCGCGGACATTGCCGCTCGGGGCGACGTACTGCCCGGCGGGATACTCGTACTGGTAGTTGCCGAGATGCAGGACGAGATCCGGCCGGTCCTCGGCGAGGCTGCGGTATGCGGTGAACCAGCCGTGCTCGTACTGCGAGCAAGACGCGAAGCACATCGTTAGCGCCGGGGGAAGCGCGGTAGGCTCTGGCGCGGTGTGGGTGCGGCCGATCGGCGACAGGTAACCGGCGGCGCGGAAGCGGTAAAAGTAGTCGCGGCCCGGCCGCAGGCCGGTCAGTTCGACGTGCAGGCTGTGCGCTGATTCCGTCACCGCCGTGCTGGTCCCGCGGCGCTCGATGCGCTGGAATCTGTTGTCGGCGGCGATTTCCCATTCCACGTTGACCGGGCGCGACGGCATGCCGCCGAGGCCGTCGTCGGCTAATGGGTTGGGCGCCAAGCGGGTCCACAACACCACGCCGTCCGGGGCGGGGTCCCCGGAGGCCACCCCCAACGTGAATGGGTCGGCCAGCGAGTGGTTGCCGGTCGGTGCGCATCCGAGCGGCGCCGCGGCCACCGCCAGTGCGCCGAGAAGAAACGTCCGCCGGCTGGTCTTCATTGCTTAACCGGGCGCAGTACGAGGTTGGCGGCGTCTGGCGCCCGGTTTCGGCTGATCCGTGACAGCTTGACGGTCGTGCAGCCCGGGAAGTCGAAGATTCTCGCGCCGTCGCCGAGACGGGAGCTTGCGGCGCGGGCTCGGTCAACCTGGAATACCGGCTTGTTCATCAATGGCCTCCCGTCGTGGTTGGGTTGCGGCGATGAGATCGCCACGTGTGGCGATCTGGTGGATCAAAGCGCGCGCGATTTCTGGTGTACAGACGGGGTTGACGAAGGTGAGTTTCAGCGCGACTCCTTCGGCGACTCGTGTCCTGCCGATCAATGCGTGTCCGTCGATCGCCAGTTGTTGACGAATCATGGTGTTGAGGCGGTCGAGGGCGGCCGAAGTCATGGTGGGTGACGTCCATCGAATCAAGACGGTGTTGGTTGCGGCAGTGCCGATGACAAGCAACCGGTGATCCGCAGCGGCCGCACGGCTGGCGGCGTAGGCGGCCTCCACGGTGCTTTCAATCATCCGCGCGACGGTGTCGATGCCCAACGCGCGCAAGGTGACGAACACCTTCAAGGCATCGAAGCGCCGGGTCGTTTGCAGCGATTTGGCCACCAGATTTAGCGTTTCGTCGGGATCGTCCTCGGCAGGATTGAGGTAGTCCACGTGCTCGGCAAGGATTTCCAACGCCGATTTCCGCTTGACGAACAGCGCTCCACAGCTGATCGATTGGAAGAGCAACTTGTGGAAATCGACGGCGACGGAGTCGGCGGCGCTGATGCCGGCGAGCAGGCCGCGGTATCGGTCGCTAAGCATCAGGCATCCACCCGCCGCGGCGTCGACGTGCACCCAGATCCGGTGCTCGTGCGCGATCGTGCAGGACTTCGGAATCGGGTCGATGACACCCCGGTCGGTTGTTCCCGCATTTAGCACCACCGCGAGTACCGGTCGGTGCGCATCGTGGCATTTCCGGATGGCGGTGCGCAGGGATGCAGGGTCGAGTCGTCCGTCGCAATCGGTCTCGACACGGACTATTGCGGCTGTGCCCAGCCCAAGCAGCCGCGCGGCTGTCTCGACGCTGAAATGCGTCTGGGGGCTGCACAAGATCCGCCAATCTCGCGATGAATTCGGCAAGCCGTTTTCTGCGATGCTCCAACCCAGGCTGTCGCGTGCGTAGGTGTCACGGGCCAGCAGCAGAGCCTGCAGATTCGATTGTGTCCCGCCGCTGGTGAACACCCCGTCACCGGTGTCGTATCCGAGTAGGTCACACATCCAGTCGATGACGTACTGCTCGATGAGCGCAGCGGCCGGGCCTTGATCGTAGGAGTCCAGCGACTGGTTGAGCGCGCTCAGTACGGTTTCAGCCGCCAGACTGCTGATGGTGGGCGGACAGTGCAGGTGAGCCACATACCCAGGATTGGATACCATCGTGGAGTTCGGAAGGACCAGTTCAGCCACTTCCCTGAGAACCGCGTGCAATCCGACGCCGTCGCTCGGCGCCAGCTGCAGTTTCCGGATCTGTTGCCGCAGCGAGGATGACCCGGCCACAAGGCCCGGACGGGATGCGGTGCGCAACGCCGAAACGACGAGATGGGCTGCGGCGTTGACCGATTCGATGTAGTGATCGGCTCCCGACTCGGTGAGAAACTCGATGTCGATGGCAGATTGGTTCATCCCGCGCTCCGCGTCGGTGTCAACCGCTCCGTGTACAGTGACCGCTGCACTGTGTTCACGGCGCCGCTGAATATCTCCAGTACAGTCGCGATTTCGGCATCGTCGATCGTCAGCGGCGGCAGGAACCGCACCACGTTTCCGTACCGGCCCCCCAGCTCCACGATCAGACCCGAGGCCAGGCATTCGGCCTGAACCATCTCCGCCAAGGTCGCGCTGGGCTGTTGAACGTTTCGCGGTCCCGCAGCGACGGTGGGGTCGACCATCTCGGCTCCCGCCATCAGCCCAATAGCGCGCACGTCCCCGATGATGTCGGCGTCGGCGGCGATGGCGGACAGCCCTTCCGCTAAAACAAGACCCATGGCGGTCACATGATCGCTGAGGTTGGAGCGTGCTGCGAAGCGCAGTACTGCGCTGGCGACGGCGAACGCCATCGCGTTACCGCGGAACGTTCCGGTGAACGCCCCTTGATCCCATACGTCGAAACACCGCCGAATCACCAAGACCGCGATCGGGACACCGGAGCCGAGCCCCTTGGAAATGGCGATCACGTCCGGTTCGACGTTGCATCGATCGAACGCCCAGGCCCGCCCCGTCCGGTAGACACCGGCCTGTACCTCATCGGCGATCAACGGGATGTCCGCTTGCGACGCCGCGTGTCGCAACGCCTGCGCCCACGCGGGCACGGCAGGTATCACGCCGCCTTCCCCCAACACGAACTCGGTCAACACCGATGCCGGCGACGAGAGCCCGCTTTGCGGGTTGGTGAACATGTTGTCGATCGCGTTGATCGCAAGCTCAACGCCCCGGTCGCCGCCCATTCCGAACGGGCACCGGTAGTCCTGGGGGTAAGGCAGAAAATGCACCCCTGGTGACAACGCGACCGGCTGCATTCGTAGGTCCCCTCCGGAGCTGACAGATCTCGCCGCACGGCTGCATCCGTGAAAGCCGCCCTGCACCGCGACGTGTTCGCGTCCTCCCGTCGCGATCTCGGCGAGCATCAACGCAGCCTCAATGGCATTGGCTCCGCTCGGCGAACATAGATGGACCACGCAGTCGTTGGCCAGTCCCGCCGGCAGCGTCGCCAACAAGTCCGCGACGAACGCGTCGCGCACCGGGGTGTGAAAGTCCAAGGTCAGCAGCGGCTCACCTGAGTCCAGCGTCTTACGGATGGCCTCGGTCACCACCGGGTGATTCCACCCCAGCGACACAGCACCGGCCCCGGCTAGGCAGTCGAGGTACCAGCGCCCCTGCACATCGCGAATGTGAGAACCCCGGCCTTCAACCGGAGTGATCGGCAACCGTTTTGAATATGTTGATGCCCGAGACTCGTGGTACCTGCCTACCTCAGCTGGTGTGTTCATCATGCGATCCTCTTCCTGCACTCGGCGATGGCTGAACAGCAAGCTCTTTGTGGTCCGCTCTCGATCGGTGTATGGGCAGGCGTGGGTTGAGCAGTACGCCGGCGTCGATGAGCTCGTGCCAACCTTGGCGGCGGCGTGTGCCGACGGGGTATCAGGAGCGCGCAACGGTCGCGATGCTTTCATCGCGGGAGCCCTCTCGTTTTGGCGGCGACGCGCCACCAACGCGCCGAAGCGCTCGTAGCTGAAGATCGCGCAGCTGTAAAATGTCACGTCGGCGGCCACTTTTGCGATGAGAAAACCTACCGTGGCGTTTCCCACCAGGAGGGGGACCATATAGTACGCGAGCGGCCGGATCAGCCCGCTGTCGATCACTTCGGCCGGGCCGAACTCGACCACCACACTGCGGATCGCCAGCAGGTTGGCGACAACAAACCGGAGCGGCCACGGTCGGTGTCGCTGCGATCGGACGGACCAGCGGACCGCGTTGATGTATGCCATCGCGTAGTAGCCGACCATAGCCCCGATCGTCGCCACAATCGCCGCGGCGGCCAGGGAATCAGTCAGCGCATAGGTGACGGCGGCGCCGCCCAATTCACCAACGGTTCCGGTGATTTCGCATGGCAAATAGCGGCGGATCCACTCCGCCAGCTTGCGGCGGGCCCTACGGGCGCGGTCCATACCCTCGACGTGTTCTGTGCCCGTCACAGCACCCTGCCCATCCCGTCGTACACGAGGCTGGTGGTGATGGTGCGCCGATCGCGGGCGTTGCCGCGCACGGCGATTCGCCGGCTCAACCGGCTGTGCGCATCGTAGATGTAGTCCGTCACACTGGCGTGTGCGTCCAATACCCCGGCGCCGGTTGCGTCTGCCGCGGCGTAGCTGGTCTGCTGACGCGTGTTGCCCCGCAGGTCGTAGCTGTACTCGGTGAGTTGTACCTGTGCCTTGTCGGCGAGGGCCGCGACCCAGGAGATCAACTCCGATTCGGTCAACGGCTTGCCCTCGCTCAGACCGGTGAGATCGTAGTCCTGGCCGACATACCGCAGCGTATGCGTCAACAGTCCGTAGCCGAAATCCGCTGTGCCGTAACGATTTTCGGCGACTCGCCCCTCGGCGCTCACAACGAAACGCAGACGCGAGTTCGCGTCGTAGACAAAGCGCGTGGTGACTGGATCACTCGCGTTCTGCCCGCCGGCACCATCCGGGTCGGCAACACGGTAGCGCGTCTCGGTCAGCATCTGATTGAGGTCGCTGAAGGTCCGGGTCACCGTGCTGCCGAGGGCATCACGCTCCAGCGTGCGGTTCCCGTTGCCGTCATAGCCGTAGGTCAACGTGTTGTTGGCTGCATCGGTGATGCTGGCCAGACTTCCGCGCGCGTCGTAGATGGACCGAGTCGACAGCGGCACGCCTCCCACCGCGGGGGTCAGGATCTCGGTGCACTGCCGGGTCGTCGCGTCGTAGCGATACGTCCACGCGTTCCCGTTCCCGTTCCCGTTGCCGTCGGTGACGGTGGTGCTGTTCGTCGCGGTGCCGTAGCTGAACGCCTGTTGGTCGCTCGCTGCGCCGCTGTGGTCTGTGACCGCCTTCACTCTCCCGGCGGTGCCATAGGTGAAGGACACGCTGGTCCCGTCACTCTGGCTGACGCCCGCGATCCGCGTGCTCGTACCGGCATACGTGTAGTTCGTGACGAAAACGGCACCGTCGGCAACGCTGCCGTCGTCCGGGGTCAGATCCGTGGTCACGGTGGTCAACCTCCCGGAGCCGTCGTAGCCGTACTCGATCCGCCGCAATCGGCTGCCGAGCGTTGCCGTGGCATGGCCACTCGAATCGTCGAGCAGCGCGCACGTCTCGAGGCGATGCAGCCTGGTCAGCCCGTTGAAGTGTCCGTAGATCAGCCGCAGCTGCTGCCCGCTGCCGGCATCGCGGATCAGTGTCAGCCGCCCGCCGCTGTCATACGTGAAGTCGATGCTGTTGCCGCTCGTGTCGGTGCGACGGATCAGCAAGCCGACCATGCTCGCGGAGGTCGAGTTCGAATAACGCTCCGTCGCGCGCGTGGAGCCATCGGTCCACACCCACTGGCCCGACGCGCCGTCGAACGTCAGCTCGTCATGCGCACCGCCCCCTCCGGTGCTGGTGTATGCCGCCCGTGCCGCATTCCACGTATTTCTCGTCTCGTGTCCTTCGCCGTCCGTGTGCACTATCGCGGCACCCGGCTGCGGTTGCGAAGGGCTGCCCGGCCCCCGGAATACCACGGTCTGCTCGTCACTCCAGCGCCAGCCGTCCCCGTCGCTGTCGCTTGGCAGACCGAGTGAGTTGTAGGTGCGTAGCGCGTATAGATCCAGTACGCGCCCCGCGAGCTGCATGTCCTGCATCTGGAGCACCAGATTGCCGTTCGCGGCGTTGACGAACGCGCGGCTGCTTCCTCGCCCAAGCGTGCTTTGGCCGATCACTCCTGCGCCGCCAATGATGTTCAGCGAGGTGTTGAGCAGACCCAGGCCGGTGCCCGCGACGACCGCGACCATGACACGCCTCTCTAGCGTTCTTGGCAAAGCAGAGCGCGGTTTAAAAGAGGCAGCAGAGTAGTCGGCATTGTGGTCTCCTCGCCATGTGCGTTCCTGACCGGATAAACCGGACGTCTACTGGACCGGTTAATCCCCGCCGAGCTACATCGAGGATGTGAGTAGTGCACTACTCGATCTCGACTGCTTCCGACGAGTTCGACTACTTGCGACGACCCGGTTAGGTGGTGCCGCCGGGATGCCGCCATAGCTGGCGCAGGTCCCCAGCGCAAGCACATAGTCGGCTACGGCGCACAGCTCATACACCAAGTCTCGCTTCGGTTTGCCGTCAAAGGTGTCGA
>JAVRPG010000382.1:0-3285 GCA_032162325.1 Mycobacterium sp.
AGGTACTTTGGATCGCCGGTCAGCATCGTCGCCTGCCCGAATGCCGCGGGCACGCTGCGAAGCACGTAGTTCCGAAGCCCGTCATCGGGGCTGTTCCACCCGAAAATACCTCCGTACCACTTCCCGCTCCACTCGCCGCCGATCGTGCCGTCGAGCCCGATGTTCGACGGGAAGTTGCCGCCGTTCGCAGCGGCGCGATCGCGCCACGCATCGACATACTCGAGCGCCCACCTTTTGTACTTCGCCTCGTGAGTCAGCAGATACGCGTGCGTGGCAAGCGTCACCGTCAGGAGGTTCAGCGGATGATCGCCGCGAATGTTGGTCGATGTGCTGAAGCGGGCCGCACGCTGCGGGTTCTCGTCGCCGTCCCAATCCACCGGCGTCACCGGCCGCGTGATCGGACCTATGCTGCCGTTGAACAGGCTCTTGATGATTTTGTGCTGCGGATCGTAGTTCGGCGCCGCCGGATCTTCGTTCAGGTAGAACCCGGCAAATCGGCGCGCGCGCGTCCGGCTGACCGGATCGTCCGGCTTCCCCAGGCCGTACCAATAAAACGCCTGCAGGCCTTCGCCGTTGTGCTCCCAGTCAAATGACGAGGGAAACTCTTTGACGAACACGCCCTCCTTTGCCAGCTCCACGGTGGGCAGTTTCGCCCTGCCGAATTGGCGAAGATGGCCTTCCCACACTTTCTCGAAGTTGCGGATGACGGATTCGGGAGCGCCCATCGCGTAGACGAGCGGCCAGCCTCTAATGCCTTCCGTGATGTCGTCCGGTCCGTCGGAGACGCCCCAGCGCGGCTCGAGGTTCAGGGATCCATCGGCATTGACGTATCTGTCGACCCAGAGTTGGACGCCTTCGGCAGCCGACGCGAGCATGGCCCGCTCGGCGAGCGCCCAGCCGGGAGCCGCCATTCCCTGACTCAAAGAAATGACCGGCGGGGCGGCCGGAGTGGCCAGCCGCGTCGACGGCACGGGCGAGGCGGACGGTACCGGGGTGGCCTGGCGGGCCAACCCCGCGGAAGCAGCGAGCGCCACCACGATAGCTGGAGCCACGATTCGTTGGATAAGCATCTACACATCTCCCGGCGGCCGAACGGGCGCTGCGACAATTTGCAACACTTGTGAGGCTGCTCTCTTCTACAATTCGTCCTGCACAACTTTACAATTTAATTTACCTGAAGGGCTGTCCGAGCAGTTCGGCCCTTCGTATCGGAGGCACGAATGGCACTGGGAACCTGCGCCGCCACGCGACAACAACCGTTGAAGACAGTGGTGCGCCCGCGCACGCCGTTGTACACCCGCCTGTATTTCCAGGTGATCACGGGTATTACGCTCGGCGTGCTGCTCGGGCACTTTTACCCGCACACCGGCGCCGCCATGCAGCCCCTCGGCGACGGTTTCATCAAGCTGATTCGGATGATCATCGCCCCAATCATCTTCACGACCGTGGCAGTCGGCATCGGGAAGATGGGCGCGATGAAAGACGTCGGGCGAATCGGCTTCAAAGCGCTGCTGTATTTCGAAGTCGTCAGCACGGTGGCGCTTTTCATCGGTTTGGTCGTCGTCAACGTGCTCAAGCCCGGGGTCGGGATGAACGTCGACCCGAACACGATCGACGCCACGGCGGTCGCCGCGTACACATCCGGCGGAAAGTCTCTCGGCACCGTCAGTTTTCTCATGAATGTCATTCCGACGACGGTCGTCGACGCATTCGCAAGGGGCGAGATCCTTCAGGTGCTGCTCTTCTCCATATTGTTTGGGCTGGCGCTGCTCCAGGCCGGCGGCCGCGCGGCGCACTTACTCAGGACCGTCGACGAGCTCTCGCACGCGCTGTTCGGCGTCGTGGGCATCCTTATGCGGCTTGCGCCGATTGGCGCGTTCGGCGCCATGGCGTACACCATCGGACGTTATGGGGTTGCATCGCTGCTCCCGCTCGCCTGGCTGATGGCCGGCGTCTACATCACCTGCCTCGTGTTCATCATCGTCGTGCTCGGTACCATCGCGAGGATATCGGGCTTCAGCCTCTGGAAATTCATTCGCTACATCCGCGAGGAAATCTTTATCGTGCTCGGCACGTCTACGTCGGAAACGGTGCTGCCCAGGATGATGGCCAAGCTCGAACATCTCGGATGTTCGAAGCCGGTCGTCGGACTCGTGATCCCGGCCGGGTACTCGTTCAACCTCGACGGGACGTCCATCTACATGACGATGGCTGCCATCTTCCTCGCGCAGGCGATGAACATCCAGCTGTCTATCTGGCACCAATTGGGGATTCTCGCGATCCTGATGCTCACCTCGAAGGGCGCAGCCGCGGTGACAGGCGGCGGATTCATCACGCTGGCCGCGACGCTCGCGGCGACCGGAACGATTCCTGTCGCCGGAATGGCCCTCATCCTCGGTATCGATCGCTTCATGTCCGAGGCCCGGTCCATCACCAATCTCATTGGAAATGGTGTGGCGACCCTCGCCGTTGCACGGTGGGAAGGAGCACTCGATACCGAACGCCTGACAAGAATTCTGGGAGAGACCGGCCCACCCGAAGTGCACGCCCTCGACGAGGCCGAAGGCACGGCAGACAAGGACGCACTCGAGCTCGAGACGGCGTAATTCGCTAGAAGCTATACCTCATCCCCAACCGTGCCACGCGCGCAGCGACGATGCCGCCTTCGGCGGCATTTCCTGCGCCCGACACGCCGTACCAGCCGAACGTCGGGCCGGACAAGAATGTCATGGTCGTCGGGGCGCTCGAGTTCAACAGGTTGAACGCATCCAGATTCACGTCAATCCGCTGTCCGCTGCGGAAGCGGAACTGCTTGCTCGCCCTGAGGTTCAGGATGGAGATGGCCGGTCCCTGCTGCGCACCGAACGGCTCGGTTCGCACCGTCACTGTCGTCAACTGTCGCAGGGGAGTCCCGCCGTCCGGGTCGGCCGCGCGGAGCGTGAGCGTCCGCTGTCCCTGAACGCCAACCTTGCTCTGCAGAAACGCGCCGAAGTTGATGTCCCACGGAAGCCGATAGTTACCGCTGACGTTCGCCGCCCAGGTCCAGTTCTCTGCCAGCGGGAAATAATCCTCGTTCGGAATTTCGTCGAACTGCTCGATCCATCGATGGTGCTTCGTGACCCAATATGACGCCATCCCGAACCATCTGCCAGGCCCTGCGCTCCGCTTGGTGACCGTCCATTCGATCGATTGGTAGTGATCGGTCCGCGGGCTGTTCTGCCGCTGGTTCGCGACAAATGCCGAGCCGCGATAGGCCGCCGCATAGTCCCAGATCGTTATCGTCCC
>JAVRPG010000383.1:0-4157 GCA_032162325.1 Mycobacterium sp.
CGACATGTACGAGACAGGCGCGGTGATCTCGCTGGGAATTGCCACGACGGTCCTCGTGGAATCGCTGCTTGATCGCGGCGCCGACGGAGACCCACAAGAAGCACAAGCGGCCATCGATCGGCTCGCCGCCGTACCGACCGACCCCGGCTTCGTCTTGCACGAACTGTCGCTACTGCGGCTGCGGGCGCGGGTGGCGCGGGTGCAAGGCGACAACGCCGCCAGCCATCAGTTCATGCAGGATTACCGCGCCACAGCGGCGGCGGCGGATTTCGAGCCGCTCGTCGCCGTCGCAGACGCCGGAGATTCACCGCTGTAACAAATTAGGCGCGCTGGACGGCGCCGACGCGGTCCGCGGCGGACTTGACGGCGGCGTCGCGGGCCGCGCTGGCCTCGTCCTCGGTCAGCGTGCGATCGGCGGCGCGGAATCGCAGCGCCAACGTCACCGACTTGCGGCCGTCGCCGATCTGGGGACCGGTGTACACGTCGAAGAGCCGGACATCCTCGAGCAGCTCGCCAGCGCCGTCGCGCACGGCGTCGACCACCGCCGCAGCGGCGATGTCCTCGCCGACGATCAGGCTGACGTCCTGGAATACCGCCGGGAACGGCGACACGGCAGGCGCGGGCATGGCCTCGGTGATCGGCATGGCGTCCAGGTCCAACTCGACCGCGCAGGTGCCCTTGGGCAGGCCGGATCGCTCCACGACGGCGGGATGCAGTTGGCCGGCGTGGCCGACGACCGTGTCACCGATGACAACCTCGGCGCAGCGGCCCGGATGCCATGGCAGGTACTGCGCAGCCCGCAGCGTCAGCTCGGCACCGGCGGCACGGCCGATGACGCGCACCGCCTCGAACGCATCCCTGGCCTCCACCGGACGGCCGGGACCCCACGGGCCCGCCGGTTCACGCAGGCCGGCCATCACCACGCCGACGTGCTGTGGCTGACGCGGCAGCGACGCGTCGAGTGTGGCGATCTCTTCGTCGGTGGGCTTGCGGTCGTTCGGAATGCGCTCGACGGCACGGGCTTCAGAGGTGGACTCGACGACCTCGGCGATCGCGAACAGCGCGACGTCGACCGCACCGCGGGACACGTTGCGCCCCATGGCTTCCAGCAGCCCTGGCAGCAGCGTCGTCGCCAGCCGCGGGCGATCGGATTCCAGCGGGTTGAGCACCTGCGTGGCCTTGCGGCGCGGATCGTCGGCGGGCAGACCCCACTGGTCGAACACTCCCGCAGGCAGGAACGGCGTCGGCAGAATCTCGACATAGCCGTTGAGCGCCAAGGATTTTCCGATGGCGCGGCGTCGCTTCTGGACCGGGGTGAGGCCGCGCCCTGCAGGCGCCTGCGGCAGCACTGAGGGGATGATCTCGAGGCCCTCCAGTCGCAGGACTTCTTCGACCAGGTCGGCGGGCTCGCGCAGGTCGGGCCGCCAGCTCGGTGGGGTCGCCGTCACCCGGTCGCCGTCGGCCACCGCGTCGGCGCCTATCTGCGTCAGCCGCTTCTGCGTGGTGCCGTCCGCGTAGTCGACACCGGCCGTGCGGTCGGGCAGGTCGATGGCCATCGTCACCGGCGGGTGGGTCCAGTCCTCGCGCGGCGGGTCGCCGCGCCAGTCAGTGAGCTTGGGTTCGATTGTGCCGCCCGCGATATCGGCCAACAGCGTGGCGGCTCGGTCCAGTGCGGCAGCGGAAATGGCCGGATCGACGGTGCGCTCGTAGCGACGGCCCGACTCGCTCGTCAGGTGCAGCCGGCGCTGGGTCCGCGATACCGCCGCGGGATCCCACACCGCCGCCTCCAGCATCAGGTCTGTGGTGGTGTCGCGCACCTCGGTGGTGCCTGCACCCATGATGCCGCCGATCGCAGCGGTCGCGACGTCGTCGACGATGAGCACATCGCGGGGGTCAAGCTTGCGCTCGACGTCGTCGAGCGTGACGACCGTCTCCCCTGGCTCTGCGAAGCGAACCCTGAAGCCGCCGGTGATCAGGTTG
This sequence comes from Mycobacterium sp., assembly GCA_032162325.1. Lineage (GTDB taxonomy): Bacteria > Actinomycetota > Actinomycetes > Mycobacteriales > Mycobacteriaceae > Mycobacterium. Next base: position 1,981 of record JAVRPG010000383.1, read on the forward strand.
CGGTCGTGGGCGTGCATCGGATGACCGAACTCGAGCATCACGTAGTTCGTGACGTCCACGGCAGGCGAGATCGCGCGGATGCCGGACAGCAGCAGTCGCCGCTGCATCCACCACGGGGACACCGCGGTCGGGTCGATGCCCGTGACCGGCCGCAGACCGAACCGGATCACTCCGGTGCCGGGCTCAATGGTCACCGCCAGGGCCTCGCCGTCGGCGGGCAGCGGCCGGACATCGGCGGGATCGACGAACTCGAGGTCGTAGGCGCAGGCGATTTCACGCGCCATGCCGCGTACAGACAGGCAATAGCCGCGGTCCGGCGTGATGGCCAGGTGGAACACGACATCGTCAAGGCCAAGCAGATCGGCGGCCGCGGTGCCAGGTTCCGCAGTACCAGGCGGCAGCACCAGGATGCCGGAATGGTCTGTGCCCAAGTTGATTTCGGCCGTCGAGCAGATCATCCCGTCGGAGGTGCGGCCGTAGGTCTTGCGGGCGGCGATGGTGAAGTCGCCGGGCAGGACGGCGCCGGGCAGCGCAACCACGACCAGTTCGCCAACGGCGAAATTGGTTGCCCCGCAGACGATATCGCGGAGTTCCGGTTCACCGACGTCGACTTTGACCGCGCGGATCGGCTTCTTGAACTCGGTCAATTCCTCGATCTCGGCGACGCGGCCGATGGTCAGCGGGCCGGTGACCGGCCCGACCGGGATGACCTCTTCGACCTCGTGGCCGATGCGGATCAGCGTCTGTTCCAGCTCGTCGGCTGACACATCCCACCCCGGAGCGCCGGCCGAAACGGCGTCGCGCAGCCAGCTGTACGGAAGCCGCATCAGGCTCCTACCCCGAACGGGAGCGAGAACCGGACGTCGCCCTCGACCATGTCACGCATGTCGGGAATGCCGTTGCGGAACTGCAGTGTCCGCTCCAGCCCCATGCCGAACGCGAACCCGGAGTAGACCTCGGGGTCGATGCCGCAGGCGCGCAACACATTCGGGTTGACCATGCCGCAGCCGCCCCATTCCACGAAGCCGGGGCCGCCCTTCTTGTTTTCGAACCAGACGTCGACCTCGGCGGACGGCTCGGTGAACGGGAAGAAGTGCGGGCGGAATCGGGTACGGCCCTGCGGGCCGAACTCTGAGCGGGCGAACGCGTCGAGCGTGCCGCGCAGATGCGCCATCGTCAGGCGCTTGTCGACAGCAAGTCCCTCCACCTGATGAAAGACCGGAGTGTGGGTGGCGTCGAGTTCGTCGGTCCGGAAGGTTCGGCCGATGGAGACGATGTAGACCGGCAGGTCGCGCTCGAGCAGCGCACGGATCTGTACCGGCGAGGTGTGGGTTCGTAACACCTGGCGTGAGCCATCGGGCGCGATGTAGAAGGTGTCCTGCTCGCTGCGCGCCGGGTGATCGGGCGGAAAGTTCAACGCGTCGAAGTTGAACTGCTCGGTCTCGACCTCGGGTCCTTCGGCCGCCTCCCAGCCCATCGCGACGAACGTGTCGGTGATGTGTTCGGCCAGGATCGTGATCGGGTGGCGCGCGCCGATCGGCTGACGGGTCGACGGCAGGGTGACGTCGATGCGCTCGGCCACCAGCACCGCGGCGTCGCGCTCGGCGCGGAGGGAGTCCAGGCGCTCGTCGTAGGCGCGCTGCGCCTCGGTGCGCGCGACGTTGACCCGCTTTCCTGCATCCGCGCGGTCGGCCTTGGCCAGCGAACCCAGCGCCTGGCGGGCCAACGCGATCGGCGACCGGTCGCCGAGATGCTCGGTCTTCGCGCGGGCCAGTACATCCAGATCGGCAGCCAGATCGAAGGCATGCCGAGCAGCGCTGACGGCTTTGGTCAGCGCTTCTTCTGACAGGTCGATGGGCTGATCAGCCACCCGGCGATCATAGGCGATGGTCGATTCGTGCCTCGCACACATTTCGCTGGAGCGCGATCACCCTCACGCCGTGCTGATCCGGCCCCTCATTGTTGCTGGTGTCTGGGTCGTCGGCGCACTGTTCGCGGTCGCGGCGCTGTTGGGGCATGGCTGGTGGGAAATGCCCGCGGTCCTCGTCCTCGTGCTCGCGGCGCTGGGCACGTGGGATGTGCTGCAGACACGGCACACGATCCTGCGGCTGTACCCGATCCTCGGGCACGTCCGGTTCCTGGCGGAGTTCATTCGGCCCGAAATCCGGCACCGCGAC
>JAVRPG010000384.1:0-6798 GCA_032162325.1 Mycobacterium sp.
CCTCGGTGTGTCCGTCCGGCACGTCGAACGGCGGCAGCTGTGGGGCGATCAGCGTCAGTCCGAACGCGCACTGCTCGCCGAGGTCGGCCGCGGCCGTGACCACCTCCGGGCAATGTGCGAACAGCCGCGCCATCTCCTCCCCCGACCGCAGGTGCGAGCCGCCAAGCGGCGCAAGGAAACCGGCCGCCTCGTCCATCGAGTTGCGGGCCCGGATGGCGCCCATCGCCATGGCCAGACGGCCCCGCGACGGTTCGGCGAAGTGGGCGGCGGTGGTCGCGACGAGACCCAGACCGAACTTCGGCGCCAGCTCGGCCAGCGCGGCGTTGCGCTCGTCGTCGAGAGGATGGCCGTGATGGGTCAGCTCGATGCTGACCCGGTCGGCGCCGAACCGGTCCACCAGATCGGCCAGCGCCTTGCCGGCGGCTTCCTGGCCGCCAGTGTCCAAGGCTTGGCGCACATGGCCTTTGCGGCAGCCGGTCAGGATGTGCCAGTGCCCGCCTGCGGCCTCGGTCAGCGCGTCATAGTCATAGCGCAGCTTGCCTTTCTCACCCCCGGCCAGATGAGCGGTCGCCAGCTGTCGCGACAGCCGTCGATATCCCTCCGGCCCGCGGGCCAGCACCAGTAGGTGCGGTCCTGGCGGATCGGGATCCTCGGTGCGGTCGCCACCGCCGAGCGACAGCTCCGCGCCGAACACCGTCTGCATCTCGAGTTCCTTGGCGGCCTCCGCGAACCGCACCACCCCGTAGAGCCCATCGTGGTCGGTGAGCGCGATGGCCCGCAGATCGAGCCGGGCGGCCTCCTCGACGAGTTCCTCCGGCGTGCTGGCGCCGTCAAGGAAGCTGTATGCCGAATGCGCGTGCAACTCGGCGTACGGGACCGACGAGACAGGGCGCTCGACATCGACCGGTTGATAGCTCCCGCGCTTGCGCGACCAGGCCGGGCTGTCACCGCCGTCGCCGTTCGGCCAAGTCAGGGGCGCACCGGCCCGTCGCGGCTTGCCGGTGAGCACCCGCTCCATTTCCGTCCAGCTCGGCGGCCCGGTGAACCAGCTCATCTTCACAGTCTATCGAACACATGTTCTAACAGCATTCGGTCGGAAGATGTGATCATGACCCAACATCTCGACGGCACAGTCGCGCTTGTCACGGGTGCGAGCAGCGGCATCGGCGAGGCCACTGCCCTGGCCCTAGCAGGCTCGGGAGCCGCGGTGGCGTTGATCGCGCGCCGCGGTGACCGCCTCGACAAGCTCAAAGACCGCATCGCCGCGTCGGGCGGAACCGCCGCCGCTTTCGTTGCCGACGTCGCCGACCGCAAGCAGGCCGAATCGGCTGTGCAGCAGGTCGTCACCGACCTCGGTCGACTCGACATCGTCGTCAACAACGCCGGCCTGATGCGAATCGGAGCGGCCGCCGAGTCCGACCCGGCGGACTGGGACGAGATGCTGTCGGTCAACGTGCAGGGACTCCTCTATGTAACGAGGGCGTCCTTGCCGCACCTGATCCGGGCGGCCGCCGGCGCGCCGCGCCGGGTGGCCGACGTCGTCAGCATCAGCTCGACGGCGGGCCGGGTGGCCCGTCCAGGAAACGCGGTCTACGCGCTGACCAAGTTCGGCATAGGGGCGTTCTCGGAGGCGGTGCGCCAGGAGGTGCTCGGTCAGCGGGTGCGGGTGGGCCTTGTGGAGCCCGGAACCGTCCAGACGGAGATCACCACCGCGTTGCCACCCGATGATCAGGCCACCCTGGAGAAACGGACCGAGGGAATGGTGAAGCTGGAACCCGCCGACATCGCCGACGCCGTGGTCTACATGGTCACCAGGGACCGGCGGGTCGCGGTCAACGAGATCCTCGTGCGCTCGGCCGAACAGACTTGGTAGATCGCTACCAACGAGTGCGATGATTTCCGCGCGATACTCCGGTCAACACTAGAGAGCAAGCCACTCCCGACGCCTCTGGAGGAATCGTGACCGAGCGGACCGCCACCGCCCTACCCCCGGTGGTCGACCAAGACACCTGGCGCGCCGCCCTTGACGAGCTGCGCCGACGGGAGAAGGCCGCTACCCGCGAACTGGACGCCATTGCCGCCCAGCGCCGCCGCCTGCCCATGGTCAAGATGCCGGACTACACGCTGATCGGCGCGGATGGCCCCGTCCGGCTGGCCGACGTCTTCGACGGGCGCGCGCAGCTGATCGTCTACAACCACATGTGGTCGGAGGGTGCGCAGTGGCAGTGCGGCGGCTGCACCGGATACACGTCGCAGTTCACCCGGTTGGACTTTCTGGACAACTACGACGCCCGGTTCGTCATCGTCACGAACGGCACTATCGACGAGGCCCTGGCCTACAAGGAAAGGGTCGGCAACAAGATGGACTGGTATTCGTCGTCGGAGAGTTCGTTCGGCGCCGACGTCGGTGCGCCGCCGGGGGCGGGCTTCGCCGTCAACGTCTTCCTGCGCGACGGCGACACGGTGTACCGCACCTGGCACACCGACGGTCGCGGCACCGAACAACTCAGCCACAGCTTCGCGCTGATCGACCTCCTTCCGTGGGGCCGGCAGGAGGAATGGCAGGACTCCCCCGAAGGCTGGCCGAAGTCACCGACGTATTCGAACTGGCTCGACTCCCCCGACATCGCACGGCTCTACGGCGCGAACGGTGGTGGCCGGTGACGAGCGCGACGGCAGAGCGGTACGCCGTCACCCGCACCATCGCCGCCACCCCGGCGGAGATCTTCGCCGTACTCGCCGACCCGACTCGTCACCGGGACACCGAACCCGGCGACTGGGTCCGCGACGCCGTCGACACCAGCCCGGTCACGGCGTGCGGCCAGATGTTCGCGGTCAACATGTTCCTCAAGGAGGCCGGCGGGCACTACGTCATGCACAACCTGGTCACCGAGTTCGACCAGGACCGGACCATCGCGTGGCTCCCGGGCCAACCGGACGATTCGGGCCGGCACAGTCCCGGCGGCTGGTGGTGGCGCTACGACCTGGTCCCCGCCGGTGCGGGTACCGACGTCACCCTCACGTACGACTGGAGCGAAACGGTGCAGGACTTCCGCGACAACGTCGGGGTGCCGGTTTTCGGTGAGGATTTCATCGAGGAATCGTTGGCGACGCTTGACCGCACCGTGACGCGACGCTAAACCTGCCTTCGGTCGAAGGGTCAGGGCAGATCCGCAGCACCGAGTTGGTCGCGTGGCACGACCATCATCGGAACGTCGAGCACGCGCAGCATCTTGGCGGCGGTCGAGCCGAGGAACAGGCGTCGTGGCGCACTGAGCCTGCTCGACCCGACCATGATCAGGTCACCGTCGCGCCAATCGAGCTTGCTGACCGCATCTTCGACGGTCGGGCCGTCGACGATGGTCGATGTCACCGGAATAGCCTCGGGCAGCGCCTCTTTCGCGGTCTCCAGGGTGTGCTGGGCGTGAGCGAGCGCACGCTCCCGAACGGCGTCCGCATCGCCGCGAAGCGAGCCGAACGTCGGGTCGAGAGCAACCAGCGATGCCAGGCGCAGCGGTGTACCCGCCGCCTTGCTGAACCGAACGGCTGTGCGCAACAACAGATCCGCGCCCTGCCGCTCGCCGATCGCGCAGGTCACCTCGCGGACCCGTTCGACGTCCGAATGGCGGGTCCCCCGCGGCGCCACCGCCACCGGAACGGGCGACGAGTGCAGCAGCTCGTTGACCACCGAGCCCAGCGAGAAAGGGCCCGCCAACCCACCGCCCGATCCGCCCACCACGATGGCGTCTGCCTCTAGCCGTGCGACCTGCTTGATCAGCCCGTCGGCGAAGTATTCGTCGAAAGACACGTTGCTGCGCGCGACGATGTCATCAGGTACCGCCGCACGCGCCTCGCTCAGCCACTTCTCCGCCTGTTCATGCAGCAGCTCGTCATAGCCGCCGACCGACAAGCGTGCGATACCCGCTGGGTCGGGCGGCAGGATGAGGCAGAGCTCCAACTCGGCGCCCAGCGTCCGGGCCAACCGAGCGGCGAGGGCCATCGCGTCCGCACCTCCGGGCGTGGCCAGGTAGCCGACGACCAACTTCATCTCCGACCACCGCCCATCCCGCACCCCGTTGTGCCGACTCCCGTCGACATCCTGTCAATCAGCGGTGGTGAATATCGCCCAATCGGTGTATTCGGCGACACCGTCCTCGAGCACCAGGCGCGCATTCGAACCGTCCGGGTTGGACGCCTCGGTGCGGAACACCGCGTGCCCAGGCTCGGTGCGCCAGATCGAGATAGTCAGCGTCTCGCCGGGGAACACCGGTGAGGTGAAGCGCGCGTCGACAGCGCTGACCTTGGCGGCGTCGCCGCCGCCGAGCTCGCTCACCCGCGCGCGACCGGCGACCCCATATGTGCAGAGCCCATGCAGGATTGGCTTCGGAAAGCCGGCCAGGTTCTGCGCGAACCACGGGTCGCTGTGCAGCGGGTTGCGGTCGCCCGACAGCCGGTAGATGAGCGCCTGGTCCTCGCGGGTGGGCAGTGCGATTTTCGCGTCGGGCTCCCGCTCGGGGATCTCCGGCGCGACGGGCCGCTGCCCCGGCTGTCCGCCGAAGCCGCCCTCGCCGCGGATGACCGCGGTGCTGAACGTTTCGGCGACGACCTCCGACGTGTCGGGGTCCGTGCCCGTCGCCTTCAGCATGACGATCGCGTTCTTGCCCTCACCCTTGTCCTGGATGTCGGCGACCTCGGCGACGACGCTGAGCTTGCCGGATGGCGGCAGCGGCTTGAAGAGCCGGATCCCCTGAGATCCGTGTAGCAGCATGGCGAAGTTGAACAACCCGATCTTGGCGGCCGCGGCGAACGGGAGGCAGGCGATGACGGCGTAGGTGGGCAGCACCTGCTGGGGGGTGTCGTGGCTGTTCTCGGTAGTGAATGCCAAATCGTCGAGGCCGGCGCCGACGCCCAGTGCGTAGAGCAGGGTGTCGCGGTCGGTCCATTCGAAGAGGTTCGGCTTTGTCGTCGCGCCTATGGCATCGGGGTCAATCGGCATAGTCGGACGATATAGGCCGCAACACGACCGCGTCACACCATGTTGACCTTTGCCTGGCAGAGGGCGACCATGGCTCGCATGCGCTATGTCGTTACCGGCGGTACCGGGTTTATTGGCCGCAGGGTGGTGTCGCAGATCCTGGCCCGCGGCGAGGACGCCGAGGTGTGGGTGCTGGTGCGGCGGGAGTCGCTCTCCCGGTTCGAGCGGCTCGCCACAGAGGGTGTCCAGGCCTGGGGAGAGCGGGCGAAGCCGCTGGTCGGCGACCTCACCGCCGCGAACCTCGGACTCACCGACGAGGCCGTCGCCGAGCTGGGCGCAGTCGACCACATCGTGCATTGCGCGGCGATCTACGACATCACCGCCGACGAGGAGGCCCAACGGGCGGCCAACGTGGAGGGCACCCGCGCGGTCATCGCGCTGGCCCGTCGGCTGGACGCCACGATGCATCATGTGTCGTCGATCGCGGTCGCTGGCACCTATGACGGCGAGTTCACCGAGGACGACTTCGACGTGGGGCAGGATCTGCCGACGCCGTATCACCAGACGAAGTTCGAGGCCGAGCTGTTGGTCCGCTCGGCGGCGGGACTTCGCTATCGGGTGTATCGGCCCGCGGTCGTGGTCGGCGACTCCCAGACCGGCGAGATGGACAAGATCGACGGCCCGTACTACTTCTTGGGCCTGCTGAGGAAGCTGGCCGTGTTGCCAAGGTTCACGCCGATGGTGCTGCCCGACACCGGCCGCACCAACATCGTTCCGGTGGACTTTGTGGTGGAAGCCGTCGTCGCACTCATGCACGCCGACGGACGCGACGGACAGACCTTCCACCTCACCGCCCCGAAAACCTTTGGGCTGCGCGGTATCTACCGCGGCGTAGCCGACGCAGCAGGGCTGCCGCCGCTTCGTGGCTCACTGCCCGGTGCGACCGCGACGCCGTTCCTTCGTGCCAGCGGGCGCGCCAAGGTGTTGCGCAACATGGCCGCCACCCAGCTCGGCATACCCGGCGAGATCCTTGACGTCGTCGACCTTGCGCCCACCTTCACGTCCGCAAACACCGCAGAAGCCCTGCGTGGCACCGGCATAACGGTGCCGGAGTTCGGTTCGTATGCGCCGAAGTTGTGGCGTTACTGGGCCGAGAATCTGGATCCAGATCGGGCCCGTCGCGACGATCCTGCCGGGCCGCTGGTCGGCAAGCACGTGATCATCACGGGCGCATCCAGTGGCATCGGCCGTGCGTCGGCGATCGCCGTCGCCGAACGCGGTGCGACGGTATTCGCATTGGCGCGCAACGCCGAAGCGCTCGATGACCTCATCGCCGAGATCCGGGCGGCCGGCGGGCAGGCATACGCATTCACATGTGACGTCACGGATTCGACGTCGGTCGAGCACACCATCAAGGACATTCTGGGCCGGTTCGGGCACGTCGACTATCTGGTGAACAACGCCGGGCGGTCCATCCGCCGCTCGGTGATCGCTTCCACCGACCGGCTGCACGACTACGAACGCGTGATGGCGGTCAACTACTTCGGCGCGGTGCGGATGGTGCTGGCCCTGCTGCCGCACTGGCGCGAGCGCCGGTTCGGCCACGTGGTCAACGTGTCCAGCGCGGGCGTGCAGGCCAACGGCCCGAAGTACAGCGCGTACTTGCCGAGCAAGGCGGCGCTGGACGCGTTCTCCGATGTGGTGTCGACGGAGACGCTGTCGGACCACATCACGTTCACCAACATCCATATGCCACTGGTGAAGACGCCGATGATCGTGCCGTCGCGGCGGCTGAACCCGATTCCGCCGATCAGCCCGGAACA
>JAVRPG010000385.1:0-8746 GCA_032162325.1 Mycobacterium sp.
CTGGCGATCGGCCTTGGTACCTACATCGGTGGCTGGCGGGTCATCCGCACCCTGGGGAAGGGCCTCGTCGAGATTCAGTCACCACAGGGCTTTGCCGCCGAGGCGTCGTCGGCCGCCATCATCCTGAGCTCGAGCGCCGCGGGCATGGCCCTGTCGACCACCCACGTGGCGACGGGCTCGATCCTCGGCAGCGGAGTGGGCAAGCCCGGTGCCGAGGTGCGCTGGGCGGTCGCGGGCCGCATGGCCGTGGCCTGGCTGATCACACTGCCTGCCGCCGGAATCGTTGGCGCGCTGTCGTTCTGGCTCTCGCACAGCGTCGCGGGCGTCACCACGCAGCTGGTGGGCGACGGCCTGATCTTCCTCATCCTGGTGGGCCTGTCCTTCTACATCTGGTGGCGCGCGCAGCAGCAGAAGGTGGACAGCAGCAACGTCAATGCCGATTGGGACTCTTCGACCAACTCCGTCGTTCCCGCTGAGGCCCGCGAGGCCACCAAGGGGTCCGAGGACAAGGCCGCGGTCTAGCCCGCACGCCACGACAAGCAAAGGAAACGTTCATGCAATATGCAGAAAGCATCCTCAAAGTGCTCGTGGTGGGACTGGTCCTCGGGGCCGGACTGCCTGCGGTCTTCGCGCTCGGAATTGTGTCCTACTCCAACGGTGCCGGCGGCACCGAGACCGACGGGACCACGCACGCGCCCAACCCGGCCCTGAAGTACCTGGGCATAGCGCTGTTCCTGTTCGTCGCCTGGGTGATCGTCACCGCTATCGCCTGGATCATGCGGACGACGATCATTCACCACACCGGTGTCGATATGTTCCCATTCATGCCCAAGTAGGAAGTTGATTCGCAAAATGACTGAGAATCACAGCGTTATGGACAACGTGCTTGCGTGGCTGCACGAGGGGTACCCGGAGGGTGTTCCGCCGAAGGACTACTTCGCGTTGCTCGCGCTGCTGAAGCGCTCGCTCACCGAGGATCAGGTCGTCAAGGCCGCACAGACTGTCCTCAAGGGAGCTGACTCCGACACCGTGACCGACGAGGAGATCCGCGAGGCGATTCAGAAGGTCACCGACAAGGAGCCGAACCCGGAGGAGATCCACCAGGTCGCGGCGCGGCTGGCCTCCGTCGGCTGGCCGCTGGCGGCGCACAGCAACTGAATTGGATTCACGCTACGGCCCTAGGCTCTCTGAACCGGGGGCCGTATCAATTTCTGGTGTCGCGGCGCAGCGGATGGGTCTCGGGTACCTGAACGAAGATCAGCAGGACACCGTCGGGATCGACGACGTGCATCTCGTGTAACCCCCACGGTTCTTGCTTTGCCTCGCGGGCGATCTCGACGCCGCGGCCCTTGAGCTCCTCCTCGGTGGCATACAGGTCGCGGACCTGAAGCCACATGGTGCCGCCCGCGCTCGGCGTGCCGTGGCCGGCGAGTTCGATCAGCGACTGGCCCGCGTAAAACACCGTGCCGGCACCGTAGTCGCGGGCGATCGCCAAGCCGAGCTCGTCGCGATAAAACCGCAGCGAGCGCTGATAATCGGCCGGCCGGATGAGCATCCGGCTGGCCAGGATCTCCATGAAATTGTGTCTATCACGTCAGGTGCAGGATCCGGCCGCGACACGGTGGGCCTACGCGCCGGGCTGCATCCGTTGCCGCTTCATGATCGCGTCGACGGCATTGGGCGCGACGCTGTTGAGCGCATGGGCGGTGACGGCCATCCGTGGCGCGATGCGCACCGGCCGGGTTCGGGCCGCGGTGATCATCCAGTCGGCGGCCTCGGCGGCGCTGAGGCCGGGAAGGCCGTCGTACTCCCGCGTCGGCGCGATCATCGGCGTCTTGACCAGTGGGTAGTACAGCGTCGAGGAGTGCACACCCTTTGCGGCCCATTCGGTTTCGATGACCCTGCTGACCGCCGACAGCGCGGCCTTGGAGGCGTTGTAGACGGCGAACAGCGGCGACGATTCGCTGAGCACGCCCCACGTGGAGACGTTGATGATGTGCCCGTCGCCGCGGTCGATCATGCCCGGCGCGAGGCCGCGGATGAGACGCAGCGGCGAGTAGTAATTCAGCGTCATGGTCCGCTCGACGTCGTGCCAGCGGTCCAACGATTCCGCGAGCGGCCTGCGGATGGACTTGCCTGCGTTGTTGATCAGGATGTCCACGCCGCCGAGGTCCTGCTCGACCTTGGCGACCAGCTCGTCGACGGCGTCGAGGTTGGACAGGTCGACGGCATGGGCCCTGGCGTCCCCGCCCGCCTGTGTGATGCGCTCGACGACGGCGTCGAGCAGTTCCTGCCTGCGCGCGACCACCACCACCTGTGCGCCGCGGCGCGCGAACTTCTCCGCGGCGGCCTCGCCGATGCCCGACGACGCGCCGGTCAGCAGGACTCGCTTGCCCTTGAGGTCGACGGGATCGCGGCGGCGCCGCAGCGCCTGTTCGGTCAGTGCCGGACGCATGCTGGCAAGCAGCAGACTCTCGGACAGCCGGCGCAGCGGACTCTTCCTCACGACAGTGAGTTTAGGTGGCCTACTTTTTGATGAGTTCTCGGCGGCATGACGGTCGGTATGGGTATGACGATCAACGGCAAGCTCGACACTCGTTTCAGTGAAGCAACGGAGGCTGTTGGCTGGCGGCAGGTCAGCGATGCCCTGGCCGCCGCCGAGTTGTACTGGCTCACGACCGTGCGCAAGGACGGCCGCCCGCATATCACGCCGCTGATCGGGGCGTGGGTCGACGACGGCTTTGTGTTCTGCACGGGACCCGAGGAACAGAAGGCGCAGAATCTCGTGGCTTCCACCGCGGTGGCGGTGACCACCGGGGTGAACACGTGGAAGGACGGACTCGACGTCGTCGTCGAAGGGTACGCCGAGCGGGTGACCGGGCTCGACAAGTTGACCCGGCTGGCCGACGCGATCCGCGAAAAGTACCACGGCGAATGGGATTTCACGCCGCACGACGACGGCTTCGGCCACGACGGTCACATCGCGTATGTCTTCCGGGTGGCGCCGACGAAGGTCATCGCGTTCGCGAAGTCACCCCACGGCCAGACGACGTTCCGGTTCTAGCCGGCGACGGCGACCGCGAACGGCTTTGTCCCGACTGCGATCTCGGTCAAGACCGTGTTGGTAGCCGTGTCGATGACCGACACATTGTTGGACGACGGGCCGGAGTTCGTGACGTACGCCGTTACGCCGTCCGATGTGAAGGCGACGCCGAACGGATCAGCTCCCACGTTCATCGTGCCGACCACGGCGTTGGTCGCGGTATCGATCACCGAGACACTGCCTGCGCCATGATTCGTCACATACAAGCGCCGCCCGTCGGGAGTCACCGCGAGGCCGACGGGATCGATGCCGACGCTTACCGTGCCCGCTTCTGTATTGGTCTGAGTGTCGATGACGGACACGGTGTTGAGTCCGCCGTTCGTGAGATACGCGGTCTTGCCGTCGGGTGTCACGGCGATGCCCCGGCCCGTCGTACTGGTGCTGCCCTTACCGATCGGGATAGCGGCTTCGATGATGTGCGTGGCGGTGTCGATGACGGTTACGCCGTCGAAATTCGTGACGTACGCGTGCTTACCGTCCGGACTGATCGCGATGTCGATGGAGAGGTCCAGCGGGATGTCGGCGGCCACGGTGTTCGTCGCCGTGTCGAGCACCTTGACGACGTCGTCGTTGCCGGAGTTCGCCACGTAGGCGTGCTCTCCACTTGGAGTGATCGCGATTCCGGCGATGAAGAAGTCGGTCAGCGGAAAGGTTGCTGTGACGACGTGTGTCGTGGTGTCCAGCACCGCGACCTGGCCTTCATTGTTGCCTCTCATGGTGACGTAGGCGTTCTTCCCGTCCGGTGTCAGGGCTATCCGAATCGGCCCTGCGTCGACCGAGGGAGTGGCCACAACGGCATTGGCTGCCGTATCGATCACAGAGATAGACCGCGACGAGACGTTAGTGACAAAGGCGAAGGACCCCATCGAAATGCCTCCTCAAAGTGGGTGACTTTCGCGAATGGACCCATTGTAGGAAGAACAGGTGCCGCCGCGCACGCGTAGTCCACTACTCGATTTCCGCCCAAATCGCTAGAAGTAGCGTGGGAACGGTGTCCAGTCCGGGTCGCGCTTCTCCAGGAACGCGTCGCGGCCCTCGACGGCCTCGTCCGTCATGTAGGCCAATCGCGTTGCCTCACCGGCGAATAGCTGCTGGCCCACCAGCCCGTCATCGGTCAGATTGAACGCGTACTTCAGCATCCGGATCGCCTGCGGCGACTTGCCGTTGATCGCCGCCGCCCACTCCAGGCCGACGACCTCGAGCCGGGCGTGGTCGACGACTTCGTTGACCGCACCCATCGCGTGCATCTGTTCTGCCGTGTAGGGGCGGCCGAGGAAGAAGATCTCGCGGGCGAACTTCTGCCCGACCTGCTTCGCCAAATACGCACTGCCGTAACCACCGTCGAAGCTGCCGACGTCGGCGTCGGTCTGCTTGAAGCGCGCGTGCTCGCGGCTGGCCAGCGTCAGGTCGCAGGTCACATGGAGGCTGTGCCCGCCGCCGGCCGCCCACCCGTTCACCAGGCAGATCACCACCTTCGGCATGAACCGGATCAGCCGCTGTACCTCGAGGATGTGCAGCCGCCCGGCCCGCGCCACATCAACGGTGGCGGCGGTTTCGCCGGCCGCGTACTGGTAGCCGCTGCGTCCGCGGATGCGTTGGTCGCCGCCGGAGCAGAACGCCCAGCCGCCGTCCTTGGGTGATGGCCCGTTGCCGGTCAGCAGGATGACGCCAACGTCGGGCGACATCCGCGCGTGGTCGAGCACGCGGTACAACTCGTCGACGGTGTGCGGACGAAACGCGTTGCGCACCTCCGGCCGGTCGAACGCCACCCGAACCGTCGGCTGTGGCTTCCCGTCGACGACATGCCGGTGGTAGGTGATGTCGGTCAGGTCGAGTCCGTCGATGGGCTGCCACGCCGACGGGTCAAAGGGGTTGTCGCTCATGCGGTTACCGAATCCAGACGAAACACCGGGCAGCGGCCGGCGAGGGCCTCGAACTCGTCGGGGTTGGGTCCGCTGACGAGGCCGGCGTTCTTGATGAAGCCGACGCCGGTCGGCACCTTGATGGGGAACTCGCGCAGCAACGGTCGCGCCTCCTCGGCGGACATCTCCACCATGCGGACGCGCTCGCTGTGGCGGCCCTGGTGCAGCGTGGCCTCGCCCGCGGCCCTGACGTTGGCGCTCCAGTCCGAGCCCGGCACACCGCCGACCACGTATCGCTTGCCGTCGACGGTCATAGGCGTGACGGGCGTCGAGCGCGGTTTACCGGTCTTGCGCCCGGGCACGGTCAGTACGACGGGGCCCTTGCCGCCGAAGCCGACGCCCAGCTTCTGCAGTCCGATCATCATTTTGTTGACTGGCTTCAGCCACCATGGCAGCCGAATGGGCGCGCTGTTGGACATGCCTCCGACGCTACGTGATCGGGTCGATGCGAAATACGGGCAGGCGGCCCGCGAGGCCCGCGAGCTCGTCGGGTGTGCCGTCGGTTAGGACACCGGCCCGCTTCATCAACTGGACGCCTCGGCGCGGGAAATGGGCAGGCCAAGCCGCAGCATGGCCATCAGCACCTTGTTCATCGGCTTGAGCCACCCCGGTGGCCGGATGCGCTCGTCGGGCATGGTCGCGACGTTACTGCCTACAGCGTGACGCCGTATTCGGTTAGCGCCCTTGTCAGCCCGTCGGTTCGCTGGGGTGTCGGCAGCGGGTCGACGAGGATGAACCCGCAGCCGACGCCGCGGGCGCCGCCGTCGGCCTCGTCGCTGTCGCCGACCATCACGGCATACGGGGCCTCGACGCCCAGCCGGGCCAGCGCGGTTTCGAAGATCGCGGCGTGGGGCTTGACGGCGCCGACCTCGAAGGACAGCACGAACTCGTCGACGTAGTCGGCGGCGCCGAGCGCCAGGAATGCCGGACGAACGTCGAACGCGATGTTGGAGACGACCGCGGTCTTGATGCCCTGCCGGTGCAGGCCCTTGAGCACCTCGGCGGTATCCGGGTACGGCGTCCAGGACGACGTGTCGATGACCCGGTCGTACAGCGCCTCGGCGTGGTGGTCGGCCAGGCCAGATTCGCGAAGCACGTGCAGATACGCCTCGCGGTGCAGGTGTGGTGCCAGGTCGCGGTTGACCCAGGCGTGGTACTGCTCGTCGGTCATGTCGACGGAGCGGCCCGTCGGCGCGGTGAGTCGTCGCATCAGTTCGGCCTGCACATGGCCATCGACCTCGCGCTCGTCGACCTCCATGCCCTCGAACCAGCTCTCGTCCTCTTCGAGGCGAAACAGCGTGCCGGAATAGTCGAATAACACGGCTTGCACTTGGTTCACGTGTCCCATGCTAACCACGCGCACGAGCAGCCTTGCCCGCCAATACTTCTCGTTCACGTTCGTTGTCGGTCATCGATGCGGCACGGTCGAACTCATCGGCGGCCTCGGCGCCGCGACCGAGCCGGGCCAGCAGTTCGCCGCGCACGCTCGGCAGCAGATACGAGCCGTCGAGGCCGTCGAGACTGTCGACGATCTCCAGCGCGGAGGCGGGGCCTGTCAAAGGATCAGCCATCGCCACGGCCACCGCCCGGTTGAGCTCGACCACTGGCGACGGCGCCACCTGGCGCAGCCCGTCATACAGCAGCACGATGCGTGCCCAGTCGGTGTCGGCTGCCGTCGGTGCCACGGCGTGGCAT
Source organism: Mycobacterium sp. (assembly GCA_032162325.1). Classification (GTDB taxonomy): domain Bacteria; phylum Actinomycetota; class Actinomycetes; order Mycobacteriales; family Mycobacteriaceae; genus Mycobacterium. Next base: position 6,721 of record JAVRPG010000385.1, read on the forward strand.
TCGGCCAGCGCGGCCTGCAACGCATAGGACCCCCAGCCGACACCCTTGCGCTGCAACGCATTAGCCGCCCGCTCCAGCGCGGCGACCCCGCGCTGGATCTGCGCACGGTCCCACTTGGTGCGGTTCTGGTCCTCGAGCAGTATGGGCCTGCCGTCGGCGTCGGTGCGAGCCGCGAAGCGCGACGACTGAAACTCCATCAGCGACACCAAGCCGTGCACCTCGGCCTCGTCTGGGACCAGCGCCGCCAGGATGCGACCGAGCCGCAGCGCCTCGCTGCACAGCTCGTCGCGGATCCAGCGCTGCCCGAACGACGCCGAATAGCCCTCGTTGTAGATCAGGTAGATGACGCTCAGCACGGCCGACAGCCGCTGCGGGTACTCCGAGCGATCCGGCACCTCGAACGGCACGTTCGCCGCGGCCAGCGTCTTCTTGGCCCTGGTGATGCGCGCCGCGACCGTCGCCGTCGACGTCAAGAACGCGTGGGCGATCTCCTCGGTGGTCAGGCCGCCGACCACGCGCAGCGTCAGCGCGATCTGGCCCTCCCGCGACAGGACCGGGTGCGACGAGATGAAGATCAGCCGCAGCACGTCGTCGTCGATGCTGCTGGGGTCCCACGCCTCATCGACCCGCGTCTCGAGGTCGTGCGCCATCGCCGCGTACTTGGCGTCGAGGTTCTCCTGCCTGCGCCAATAGTCGATGGCCTTGCGCTTGGCGACGGTGGTCAACCACGCGCCCGCGTTGCGCGGCACACCGGAGGTCGGCCACTGCGTCAGCGCGTCGACGAGGGCCTCTTGCGCCAGGTCCTCGGCGAGGCCGACGTCGCCGACCGCGCGGGTCAGCGTCGCGACGATCTTTGCGGCCTCCATCCGCCACACCGCATCGACGGTCTGCTGTGGATCCGGCACGTGCCCATTGTGCCGAGCGGCTTAGGCCGTCCCGCGCAGTGCGGCGGTCACGCTCGCGAACATGGTGGATTTGATCGCCCGCAGGGTGCCGGGATCCTTACCCTTCAGAGCCGTCGCGAGATCGACGGCCGCCGACGCGACCTCGCCCTCCGGAGCGGTCGCGGTCACCAGGCCGATCGCCTCGGCGTCGGCGCCGCCGTAGCGGCGCCCGGTGGTCATCGCCTCGACCGCGGCGGCCGGCGTCAGCTTCCCCTGGATGAGGGCGGCCATCCCTGGCGAGAACGGGATGTGGATGTCCACCTCGGGGAAGCAGAAGTAGCCGCGGTCGACCCGCATGACCCGAAAGTCGTGGGCAATTCCGAGCATCGAGCCCGCGCCGAATGCGTGGCCGTTGATCGCGGCGACGGTGGGAACCGGTGCGACGAGTACGCGCGCGAGCAGCTGGTGCACCTGGTCGAGGTACCAGTCGCCCTGATCGCTATGGGCGGCAAGCCAATCCAGGTCCAGGCCGTTCGAGTAGAACTTGCCGGATCCGCTGGTGACCAACGCCTTGGCCTCACCCGACTCGATGCGGTCCAGGAAGCCGTTGACGGTGGTCAACCAGTCCGGCGAGAACCGGTTCTCGTCGTCGCCGAGGTTCAAAACCGCTATGTCGTCGGTGATTTCGAGGTGTGCGGGCATTGGGGTCTCCTTACTCGACGGACAGGATCGCTTCGACTGCGGCCGCGAGGCGGCGGCGCGTGGCGTCGGTGGGTGGCAGGGGCCTGCGCAGCATCAGACCCGTGGGCAGTCCGACGACGCAGTCCTCGATCACGGCGACCAATGCGGCGTCCTTGCGGTCCCACATGCCGATCGACAGCCGGATCAGCAGGTCGCGAAGGTCGGTGTCGAGCACGCGGAGTTCGGCCTGTACCTCGGCCGGGACTTCGCCGTTCAGTTCCTCGCGGCTGGTGCCCAGCACCAGCCGGGCCGACGTCGGGTACTGCTCGCTGAACACGGCGGGTGCGTCGGCCGCAGCGATGACGGCACGGATGGGATCGTCTTCGGCGTCAACGGTCTGCCGCTGCAACGCCAGGAAGCGTCGGGCGGCGCGTGCCCAGGCGCGGCCGACCAGCCCGCCA
>JAVRPG010000386.1:0-3769 GCA_032162325.1 Mycobacterium sp.
CGGCATATCGAAAAACATTGGTGCCCTATAGCACTCGGGAGATGAATATCTCTTGTGCCCGGCTCTGAGCGACAGCGTCGCTTGAAGGTTCGCAATAGTTGTATCGCTGACCGGTTCGTCAGCCTCCGTCGATGCGGCGGGCGCCGAGCTCGCTCTGCAGTAGCTCCAGCGCGGCCTCCTCCGGGTCGCGCCGTGGGGCCTCGGAGGTGTCGTTACCGGCCTCGGCCAGCATGTCCTCCTCATCGTCGTTGCGCTGCGGCGGCGGCGGCGCGACGCTCTCCGGTTCGGGTGCCGCCGCCGGAGCCGCGGTGCCCGCTTCGCACCGGATCTTCCAGTCCACGCCAAGTGTGTCCTTGAGCGCCTCCCGGATGATTTCGGAATTGCGTTGCTCGACAAGCCGTTTGGCCAGCGGTGCCGACGGATGGCTGAGCACCAGCGTGTCGCCGTCGACAGCCAGCACGGTCGCCCCGTCGAGCATGACATCAGTCGGACGCCGAATGCTGCGGACCTTCTCGCGCACGGTCGTCCACACGCGGCGCACCGCTGCCGCGTCGAGTCCTCCCGGTGCCGGAGCCTTCACCACGGGGTCCGACGGCGGCTGCACCGGTGGGGGCGAAGGGGGCGGCTCGGGTGCGGGTTCGGCCTCGACTTTAGGTGCCGGCGGCGGCTCGGGCGCCGGTTCGGCCTCGGCCTTGGGTGCAGGCGGCGGCTCGGGTGCCTTGCTCTTGCGGGCGAATTGCTTTGGGGGCGCGGCAGGCCCCGACGCTGCGGCCTCACCCGCCGGGATGGACATGTCCAGCCGGGTCTCGATGCGTTCGACGCGCTGCAGCAGCGCCGATTCGGTGTCGCTGGCCGACGGCAGCAACAGCCGCGCGCACACCACCTCGAGCAGCAGGCGCGGCGCGGTGGCGCCCCGCATCTCCCCCAGCCCGGCGTGCACCACCTCTGCATATCGGGTCAGGGTCGCGGTGCCGATCCGCGTGGCCTGCTCACGCATCCGCTCCAGCACGTCCTCGGGTCCGTCGACCACCCCGCGGGCGACCGCGTCTGGCACCGCCTGCAGCACGATCAGATCGCGGAAGCGCTCCAGCAGGTCGGACGCGAACCGTCGCGGGTCATGCCCGGCGTCGATCACCGCCTCGACCGCGCCGAACACTGCCGCAGCATCCCCCGCGGCCAGCGCGTCAACCGCCTCGTCGATCAGCGCAACGTCCGTCGCGCCCAGCAACGCCAACGCCGGCTTGTACTCCACCCGGTTTCCTTCGGCACCGGCCAGCAGCTGATCCAGCACCGACAGCGTGTCGCGCGGCGAGCCGCCGCCGGCCCGAATCACCAGCGGGTACACCGCCTCGTCAACCATGACGTCTTCCTGCGCGCAGATGCCTTCCAGCAGCAACCGCATGGTCCGCGGGGCGAGCAACCGGAACGGGTAGTGATGCGTGCGCGACCGAATGGTGGGCAGCACCTTCTCCGGCTCGGTCGTCGCGAACACGAAGATCAGGTGGTCCGGCGGCTCCTCGACGATTTTGAGCAGCGCGTTGAATGCCTGCGGAGTGACCATGTGGGCTTCGTCGATGATGAAGATGCGGTACCGCGACTGACCCGGAACGTAAAACGCGCGGTCACGCAGCTCTCGCGCATCATCGACGCCGTTGTGGCTAGCTGCGTCAAGCTCCGTGACGTCCATGTTGCCCGATCCGTTCGGCGCCAGTGCCACGCAGGAGTCGCACACGCCGCACGGTGTGGGCGTCGGGCCCTGTTCGCAGTTCAGCGAGCGGGCCAGGATGCGCGCCGACGACGTCTTCCCGCAGCCCCGCGGCCCGGAGAACAGATAGGCGTGGTTGATGCGGCCGGCCGCCAGCGCGGTGGACAGCGGTTCGGTGACGTGCTCCTGGCCAACCACGTCGGCGAAGGTTGCCGGTCGGTACTTGCGATAGAGCGCCACGCTCAGCAGGCTACCGAGACAGTGTGACGACTCGACACATCAGTCCTTGAGCAGCGACTCGGTCGCCGCGAGCAGGGCGCAGGTCGCCAGCCCGTCGATGGCCTCGCGCAGGTCGGGCGTCGACGGGAAGGTCGGCGCGATCCGGATGTTCTTGTCCTCCGGGTCTTTTCGGTACGGGAACGCCGACCCTGCCTCCGTGACGGCGATGCCGGTGTCCTTCGCCAGCGCGACGGTGCGTCGTGCGGTGCCGGGCCACACGTCGAGGCTGACGAAGTAGCCGCCCTTGGGGTCGGTCCACGATGCGATCTTCGACTCGCCGAGGCGGTCCTCGAGGATCTCCTGCACCTGCGCGAACTTGGGCGCCAGCAGCTGTTGGTGGCGCTGCATCTGCAGGCGCACCCCGTCGGCGTCGCCGAAGAACCGAAGGTGCCGCAGCTGGTTGACCTTGTCCGGGCCGATGGACTTCTTGCCTGCGTGCTGCAGATACCAGGCGATGTTGCCCAGCGAGCCGCCGAGGAAGCTGACGCCTGCGCCTGCGAAGGTGATCTTCGACGTCGACGCGAACACCAGCGGCCGGTTCGGGTTGCCCGCGGCCTCGGCCAGCCCGAGCACATCGACTTGCCGGATGAAATCGTGGGTCAGCGTGTGCACCGGATAGGCGTTGTCCCACATCAACCGGAAATCGGTTGCCGCCGTTTTCATTTGGACGAGCCGCCGCACCGTCTCCCACGAGTACGTGGCGCCGGTCGGGTTGGAGTAGACCGGCACGCACCACATGCCCTTGATGGCGGGGTCCGCGGCCACGAGTTCTTCGATCAGGTCGACGTCCGGGCCGTCCTCGCGCACCGGCACCGCGATCATCTCGATGCCGAGGCTCTCCGTGATCGTGAAATGGCGGTCATAGCCCGGCGACGGGCACAGGAACTTGACTGCAGGCTCGGCGATCCATGGCCGCGATGAATCCATGCCGCCGTGCAGCATCGAGAAGACGATGACGTCGTGCATGAGCTCGAGGCTGGCGTTGTTGCCTGCGATCAGATTCGGGACAGGGATGCCGAGCAGTTCGCCGAAGATGGCGCGCAGCTCGGTCAGGCCGTGCAGGCCCCCGTAGTTGCGGGTGTCGGTGCCGTCGACGTCGCGGTAGTTCTCGCCGGGAAGGGTCAACAGCTCATTGGAGAGATCGAGCTGGGCGGGCGACGGCTTGCCGCGGGTGAGGTCGAGTTTGAGGCCCTTGGCCTGCAGCTCGGCGTACTTCTGCTTCTGCAGCTCGTGCTGGGCGAGAAGTTCGTCTCGGCTGAGCGACTGAAACGACACAAGGCGCCTTTCACCAAAGCCGTGGAAATGGAGGGGACCCCGCGCACCCGCCAGAGCCCATTGACCCTTGCTGCCTTCCGGCCCTGGGGGAGTTCACAGGATAGACGCCGCGCGGGGTCCACGGCGAGTGTAATACCCGCCCGCCGAGCGACTCGACGGACGCATCAGTCAGGTCGGCTACCATGGCCCGCGGAGGATTCGCCTAGTGGCCTATGGCGCTCGCCTGGAACGCGGGTTGGGTTAACAGCCCTCGCGGGTTCAAATCCCGCATCCTCCGCACTTGGTCCGGGGTGCGATCTGCCGATGGTAGATCGCACCCCGGGCCGTGGAACCCCACCGAGTCAAGGAGGACCATGCGGCGCTGGATCGCGGTGTTGTGGAACACATCCTTCTTGGTCCTTGCCGGAGTCCTGTACTTCTTCTTCGTGTTGCCGCGCTGGCCCGAGCTGCTCGGCGACACCTCCCACACCCTCGGCACCGCGCTCCGCATCGTCACGGGGGCACTGATCG
>JAVRPG010000387.1:0-6576 GCA_032162325.1 Mycobacterium sp.
CGCCGGTGCGCTCTACTTCTCTGACGGTGCTCGGCGGCTCCGTTGCGCTGCGCTGCCTGCCTGATCGCACGTGAGCTTCTGTGCGTCATTGCGGTGAAATGTCGCACATACCTTCACGTTCGACGCTAGGCTAGGCCGCCAGGTCGTCGCGCTGGCGCGTCCGCTTCTCGGCCCGCTTGGCGCGGCGCCGGCCGCGCACGGTGGCGATAGCGGTCTTCAGCCCGCGACGGCGACCCGTGGCCGGATCGGTGACGCCGAACCCTGGCTCCAGTTCGGTGAACATCCGCTCGCTTCGGGTCTCGAGCGCATTGTCGGCCGTGTCGCGCAGGTACTTGTCCGGCAGCGACAGCTTGGCGATGGTCCGCCACGTCTTGCCGTACTGCACCAAGAACGAGCCCGTCGTGTACGGGAGGTCGTATTTGTCGCAGACCTGCCTCACCCGAAACGAGATCTCGTGCAGGCGGCTGCTCGGCAGGTCCGGGTAGAGGTGGTGCTCGATCTGGTGGCACAGGTTGCCGCTCATGAATCGCAGCGCCGGTCCGCCCTCGAAGTTGGCGCTGCCCAGCATCTGGCGCAGGTACCACTCCCCCTTGGACTCGCCGACCATGTCGGTCTTGGTGAATTTCTCTGCGCCGTCAGGGAAATGGCCGCAGAAGATCACCGCGTTGGCCCACACATTGCGGATAACGTTCGCGACCGCGTTGGCCTTCAGCGTCGACTTGAACGTGGCACCCGGCGACAGCGACGTCACCGCAGGGTACGCGACGTAATCCTTCAATACCTGCCGGCCGGCCTTCGCCGAGAATTCGCGCACCCGCACCATGGTGGCCTCACGGTCGTCGCGGCCCTTGAATATCCTGCCGAGTTCCAGGTGCTGCAACCCGACTCCCCACTCGAAGCCGAGCGCGAGCAGCGTGTTGAACAGCAGGTTGCCGTAGAGATTGAACGGGTTCCACTTCGTATCGCGGGTGACGCGCAGCACGCCGTAGCCGACATCGTCGTCCATGCCGAGGATGTTGGTGTACTTGTGGTGCATGAAGTTGTGGGTGAACCGCCAGTGCTTCGACGCCCCACTCATGTCCCACTCCCACGTCGAGGAGTGAATCTCGGGATCGTTCATCCAATCCCACTGGCCGTGCATGACGTTGTGGCCGATCTCCATGTTTTCGATGATCTTGGCCACGCCCAAGGTCACGGTGCCCGCCCACCACGCCGAGCGTCGAGAGCTCGCGGCCAGCATCAGCCGGCCCGTCACCTCGAGGGCACGTTGGGCGGCAATGGTGCGGCGGATGTAGCGCGAATCGCGCTCGCCCCGGGAGTCTTCAATGTCAAGGCGGATCGCGTCGAGCTCGACCGCCAGGTTTTCGATGTCGGCTTCGGTCAGATGCGCGAATGCCGGTACGTCGGTAATTGCCATTGTTCTGCCTCCCTTCTTTTACCTACGCTACCGTAACCTACGAGTCCGTAGGTTACCAGTCAGTAAAGTCTAAACGTCCAGCACACAATCGCCGGATGCTGCCGAGATGCAGGTCTGCACTCGGCTTCCGGGCTCGTGTTCCGCGCCGGTGCGCAGGTCCCGGACATGCCCATCGAGCAGGCTGACGACACACGACTGACAGATGCCCATCCGGCAGCCGAATGGCATCTGGATTCCGACGCCCTCGCCGGCGTCCATCAACGGCGTCGCCCCGTCCACGGTGACCGTCTTCTGACTGCGCGCGAACTGAACCGTGCCGCCCTGGCCATGTGCAGCGGCCTTCGACACAGCGAAGCGCTCCAGATGGAGCTGCCCGTCGATCCCCGCAGCCGTCCACACCCGGTCGGCGTCGTTGAGCATGCCCTCGGGGCCGCAGGCCCAGGTCTGGCGCTCCCGCCAATCGGGCACCTCGCCGCCCAGCCGGGACAGGTCCAAGCGGCCCTCGGCGCGGGTTGACCGCAGCCGCAGCCGATATCCCTCGTAACTGGTCTGCATCTTCGCCATCTCAGCGGCGAACATCACATCGGATTCCGTTGGCGCCGAATGCAAGTGGACCACGTCCGTGACCTGGTCGCGACGGGCCAGTGTGCGCAGCATCGACATCACCGGCGTGATGCCGGAGCCGGCCGTGATGAACAACACCGAGGCCGGCGCCGGATCGGGCATCACGAAGTTGCCCTGCGGCGCGGCGAGCCGCACGATCGTGCCAGGCGGCACCCCGCCGACCAGATGGGTCGACATGAACCCCTCGGGCATCGCCTTGACCGTGATGGTGATGGTGCGGCTGCCCCATTTGGATGTCGCCCGCCCGGCGGCTCCGGCTGCCGGGCTGGACGTCAGCGAGTACGACCGCCACCGCCAGCGTCCGTCGACCAACACGCCGATCCCGATGTACTGGCCGGGCTGATAGTCGAAGGAAAAGCCCCACCCCGGCTTGATGACCAGGGTCGCGGAGTCGACGGTTTCGCGGCGCACATCGAGCACCCGACCGCGCAGTTCCCGCGCCGACCACAATGGGTTCGCGAGCTTGAGATAGTCGTCGGGCAGCAACGGCGTGGTGATCCGTTCCGCGAGCGCACGTGCCGTGTCCCAGCCGCGATGTCTACCTGCACCGGCGACGGCGGGCCGCACGGTGTCCTTGAGGACGGCCGCGGGCCTGCTGGTGCTGTATTTGTTGCCCAACGAAAGCTCCTGCCCCAGTTTCAGGATTGCGCTTCCCGTCGTCCGGGAGACGTAACCTACGGTACCGTAGGTTCTGCGTTTGAGCCAGCGGGGAAGCATCAGAGCAGCTCGAGCAGGAATGGCAGCTCTTGCGGTGCATACCAGGCCAGATCGTGATCTTGGGCGTCGCCGACGATGAATTCGGCGTCGTCATCGCCCAGGTCGGCGGCGTCGACGGCCTCGATCGCCGGCTGCACCGCCGGCTCGGCATCGGCGTTGTCGACGTAGGCGGCGATCACGTCGTCGTAGGCGATCGGGCCCGACAGCCGCACCACCGCGTCGTCAAGATCGGGACGGGCCGTCGCGTCCTCGACCTCGGCCACCACCACCGCCCGCCGCGGCGGCAAGGCGGGTGTCCCCTCGCCGGCCAGCAGCCGCAGCGACGCCAATGCCGCTTCGCGCAGGGCTACATCGGCCAATTCGTCGTCGTCACCTTCGGCGTAGGCCTCGCGCAGGGTCGGCGTCACCGCGAACGCGGTTCCGCTGCGAGCATGCAGCGATCGGTCGGCGACGAGCTGCTGCAGCATCGTCAGGGTCGCCGGGACGTAGACGCGCACCAGGCGACTGTAGCGATTACTGCGCGGCTTCCAGCAATTCGTCGAGCGATTCCCGCAGCAGGGACGGCAGTACGTCGACGTCGCTCATCGCCTCGCGGTCGGCGTTGATGCCGAAGTAGAGCATGCCGTTGTAGGACGTCACCCCGATCGCCAGCACCTGGTTGTTCAGCAGCGGCGGCACCGAATAGGTCTCCAGCAGCTTGGTACCCGCGATGTACATTTGCTGCTGCGCGCCCGGCACATTGGTGATCAGCAGGTTGAACTGCCGCGACGGGAAACTGGTGGCAACGCGAATTCCCATGGCGTGCAACGTCGGTGGCGCAAAGCCCGACAGCGTGACGATGGTCCTGGCATCGACGAGGCTGGCTGCGGTCGGATGTGACTCGGTGGCATGCGCGATCTGCGACAGCCGCACCACCGCGTTGCCCTCACCGACCGGCAGGTCGACGAGAAACGGCGACACCTCGCTGATCGCCTGGCCCGGCCCGGTCGTGTCGAGGTCCGCGTCCGGATAGACCGACATCGGGGCCATCGCCCGCACGGTCGTCATCGCCGTCACCGGCTCGCCCCGTGACATCAGCCAGTTGCGCAGCGCCCCGGCCACCACGGCCAGCACGACGTCGTTCACGTCGCACTCGTAGCGCGCCCGGACCAGGCGGTATTCCTCCAGCCGATGGCCGGCCACAGTGAAGCGGCGGTTGCGCGACACAGTCGCGTTCAGCGGACTGTTCGGCGCGGTGCGGCGGGCGACGGTGCGCGCGACGTCGACGAACCGGCGCCCGACCTCGACCAGCTGACCCGCGTTCGTCGTCACCTCGGTCACCGCCGAGCGCACGGCCGCAAGCTGCTCGGCCGGACGGGTGACCCATTCGCCGACGGCGCCCAGCAGGAGCTGACGGTCGCTCGGCTCACGCGCAGGGATCCAGATGTCCTCACCGAATTCCGGCGGCTTCGGGGTGCGATCGGCAACGACGTGGCCGATCTCGAGCGCCGTCATCCCGTTCACCAGCGCCTGGTGCGATTTGGTGTAGATGGCGACGCGATTGCGGGCCAGGCCCTCGATCAGATACATCTCCCACAGCGGCCGCGACTTGTCCAGTGGCCGCGAGCCGAGCCGGGCGATGAGGTCGTGCAGCTGCGCGTCGCTGCCCGGCGACGGCAGCGCGGACCGCCTGATGTGGTAGGTGATGTCGAAGTCGCGGTCGTCGACCCATACCGGGCGGGCCAGGCCCAGCGTCACCTCGCGCACCTTCTGGCGGTAGCGCGGGATCTGCGGCAGCCGCTGTTCGACGGTGGCCAGCAGGCTGTCATAGCTCAGCCCGGTGCGCGGCTTACGCACGGTCGACAGCGTGCCGACGTACATCGGGGTGGAGGTGTCTTCCAGGTGATAGAACGACGCGTCAGACGCCGACAACCTGCTCACCATTGCGGCGCAATCCCCCTTTGACGTTCCTCGCTGTCAATAAACCCCCGTGCAGGTTATCGGCCGGTTCTGTGACCGCGCATCACGGGTGCATTCGGCGGCGTCGAACCGTGGGATCATGGATGGGTCTGCGACTCTCCAGCAGATGCCGTCTCTGTCGCACCGAACGCTGGAGAACACCGATGACCGCATCCCGGATTCCGCCCGAACCGGCGTCGTTCACGTCGCCGATCATTGACTGTGAGCCGCCGCCTGTCGGAATCACCGCGTGCCCGCCGCCGTCGCCGGCCGCGCTGCATCGCCGCACTCCGCGGCCCCTCCGGCCGGTGCCGCGTCCGGTGCCCCGCGACCCCTTGCCACCCCACGCGGTGGTGGTGTTCGCCGACGCGGCGCTTCGCCGCGTGATGGAGGTCGTGGACGGGCGCAGGCCCATCGCCCAATTACGTCCGCTGGTGGCTCCCGCGCTCATCGACACGGTCACCGCGTTGACGCGAGCGCCGCATACCGCCGCCGCGACGCTACGACGAGTCCGGCTGCGCATGATCGACGGCGAGGCGGCCGAGGTGTTCGGCTCTTACACCCGCGGACCGCGCGTACTCGCCGTCGCGGCACGGATCGAACTGCACCGTGACCGCTGGCGAATTGTCGCCCTACAGCTCGGATAGAGGCGGCTAGCGATTTGCCGGCGTGCAAGGAAACGTGAGCTAGCGCCTGCGGCTGTCCTTGGCCTCCCTGGCCTGCTGACGCGCGGCTTCACGCCGCTCACGCCGAGTGGTGCCGGTCGGTGCGGCGTGCTTGGGGCCGCCGCTGGACCGTTGCACCTGCGCCGACCCGTCCTCGGAAGGCCCGGTGTAGGTCAGCGGCGGCGCGTTGTCGTCAATTCCCTTGGTGCGCAACGCCGCCGGACGCTCCTTGGTGGCGACAGCACCCTCCTGCGCCTTGGCCGCGGCCTCAGCGGCGAATTGGGCCAACCCGGGAGGCGCGGCGACCGGCGCCACGGCAGGCGCGGGCGCGGCCTCCACGGTGACGTTGAACAGGAAGCCCACCGACTCTTCCTTGAGCCCCTCGAGCATGCCGACGAACATGTCATAGCCCTCGCGCTGGTACTCGACCAGCGGGTCACGCTGCGCCATCGCCCGTAGCCCGATGCCCTCCTTGAGGTAGTCCATCTCGTAGAGGTGCTCACGCCACTTGCGGTCGAGAACGTTGAGCAGCACGTTGCGCTCCAGCTGCCGCATCGCGCCGTCGCCTGCGATCTCCTCCAGCTGCTTCTCGCGTTCGGCGTACGCGCGCTCGGCATCGGCGACCAACGCGTCGAGCAGCTCGTCGCGGGTCATCTCACCAGGCTCGCCGACGGCGTCGGAGTCCAGAAGATCGTGGTGGTCGATGCCGACCGGGTACAGCGTGCGCAGCGCCGCCCACAGCGATTCCAGGTCCCAGTCTTCGGCGTAGCCCTCGGCGGTGGCACCGTCGACGTAGGCGGTGATCACGTCGATGAGCATCTTGTGGGCCTGCTCTGCGAGGTTCTCCCCTTCGAGGATGCGGCGACGCTCGTCATAGATGACCATGCGCTGCTGGTTCATCACTTCGTCGTACTTGAGGACGTTCTTGCGGACCTCGAAGTTCTGCTGCTCGACCTGCGTCTGCGCGCTCTTGATCGCGCGGGAGACCATCTTGGCCTCGATGGGCACATCGTCGGGCAGGTTCAGCCGGTTGAGCAATGACTCAAGCGTCTCGCCGTTGAACCGCCGCATCAGCTCGTCGCCGAGCGACAGGTAGAACCGCGACTCGCCGGGGTCGCCCTGGCGGCCCGAGCGCCCGCGCAGCTGGTTGTCGATGCGGCGGGATTCGTGGCGCTCGGTACCAAGCACGTAGAGGCCGCCGACGGCGATGACGTC
>JAVRPG010000388.1:0-3883 GCA_032162325.1 Mycobacterium sp.
ATGGGCGCACCGCGATGGGCGGATCTCGTGCCGAGAGCTACCGATCCAGGATTGTGAGCGTGATGCCCCGGTAAGCCCAGATGGATGGAAGCGGCGACCGCATCTAGCGATGGAAGCAGAGCCAGACGGCGCACCGGGGGCGCCACAGGGATAGTGATGCTCGCGGCGGGAACGCTTGGCAGACGGTCAGCGTGGTCACCGTGTCGCTTAATAGTGGATCGCTACACATGGTGCGGCTTCTTGCATTGATCGGTGGGCACAATGTCGGGTTCAGATCTCGGGCGGCTGTGCCGAAGCTGCGGCACCGTCGTCAAGTCCTGCAATGACGGTCCGCAGGATCTGGACTTGGCCTGCCGCCGAGGCGTGGACTCCGTCGGTAACCAGAAGGCGGTCGCTGGGCATCGCGCCGCTTCGTTTACCCCTGGTCCACCACTCCGCCAGTCACCGTCGTGGGCTTTGGGCGAGCTGGAGGATATTACGTGCCCGCTCGGCGACGGGAAGGTCAACGAATTCCCCTGTGGGCAGGCTAACGGCGGCGCCGTTGGACGCGGCGAACGCAGCGAGCACCTGCTGTGCCCATTGCACTTCGTTGGCATCCGGATCGAAGACGCCGTGGATGGTGGGCAGTTGGGCGGGATGGATAGCCGACTTACCGAAGAAACCGAGGGAGCGACTCATGCTCGCTTCCCGGTACAGTCCCTCGTCGTCGTGAATGTGCGGGTAGACGCTGTCGATTGGTGGGCCGATCCCGGCAGCGCGTGAGGCCACCACGAGATGTGAGCGAACGTACTGCAGCGGCGCGCCACCGCTGGCGACGCCGAGGTCCTTTTGCAAGTCGATGCCGCCGAGCGCAAGATTTGCAACCGAGGGTTCCTCGGCAATCCGGTAGGCGTTGGCGACGCCTTTCGCGGTCTCAATCGCGCACAGCAGCGGTTTGCCTCGGGCGCGGTCGGCGACCCAGCGGACATCGTCGACCGACTCGACCTTAGGGATTCGGATGCCGCGGGCGAGAACTGCTACTGCTGCAAGATCCGCTGCGGCATAACGGGTTCCGACGGCATTGATTCGTACCCATGCGGTATGTGCGGTGAGCGCGTCGGCCACCATCGCGCGGGCGGTGTCCTTCTCGTCGGGTGGAACCGCGTCTTCGAGGTCGAGGATGACGGCGTCGGCGCCGGCGTCGAACACCTTCGCCAGTAGTTTCTCGTTGTGCCCTGGGGCAAATAGGTAGCTTCGGCCCATCTATATGACTCCCCTGTTGTGAAGGTCGGTAATTCGTTCGTGGCTCAGCCCGAGTTCGCGATAGAACGTGGGGTTGTCTTGGCCGAGGCGGCGGCCGGGAAACCGGATCGCGCCGGGGGTTCCGTCCATGCGGAACATCACGTTCTGCATCTTCAACGGGCCGAGATCCTCGTCCTCGACGGTGGTGATCGTGTCACGGGCGAGCACTTGTGGATCACTCGTCAGTTGTTCCACGTCGTATACCGGCGCCAACGCGGCGCCGACCCGTTCGAATTCCGCGCTCACCGCGTTCAGGGGTCGGGCCGCGATCCATTTCGCGACTGCCTCGTCGAGCAGGTCACCGTTCCGGGCCCGCTCGCCCGCGGACGAGAACCAAGGTGCCTCGACGAGGTCTGGGCGACCGACCAGGCGCATGACTCGTTCGGCGACCGATGTCGCGCTGGCCGAAATAGCCACCCAGCGACTATCTTTGGTGAGATACGTATTGCGTGGAGCGTTGTTGGGGGAGCGGTTGCCGTGGCGGCCGGCGATGGTGCCGAGTTGGTCGAACACGCTCGGGCCTGGACCGAGGATGCCGACGATCGGTTCCAGCAGGGACAGGTCGATGACCTGCCCCTGGCCGTCACTATCCGGTGATGCACGGTGGTACAGCGCGCTCACTACGGCAAAGGCGCCGGTAATTCCGGCTACCCCGTCGGCGAGACCGAACGCCGGCAAGGTTGGGGGACCGCTTTCCTCGCCGGTCTGATGGGCAAATCCGCTCATCGCCTCGGCGAGCGTGCCGAATGCGCGACGCGTTGCGTAGGGGCCGGTCTGGCCAAATCCAGTGACCCGGAGCATGATCAGGCCCGGATTAAGGCCGTGCAGTCGGTCGGGACCCAGGCCCCACTTCTCCAGGACACCGGGACGGAAGTTCTCAACGAGCACGTCGGCGTCCACGATGAGGTCGCGCAGGATCTGCTGCCCATCGGGGGTGCCAAGGTTAAGTGTCACGCACCGCTTGTTGCGGGAGATGACCTTCCACCACAATCCGTGGCCGTTCTTGTTTGCCCCGTGGGACCGGGCGGGATCGCCGGCCGGGTGCTCGATCTTGACGACGTCGGCGCCGTAGTCGCCGAGCAGCATTGCGGTGATCGGTGCCGCATAGACAGTGCTGATGTCAAGCACACGGATCCCGTTCAGCGGACCGCGGCGGTGCTGTGGCGCGCAGGCGCGGGTTCATGCTTCGGCGGTCCATATGGTGTCGGGGTCCTGTTGCATCGGAAGCTCGTCGGAAGGCTTAGCGCTGCATCATGACTTGGGCTCGTTGGACGAACTCGGTTGTGTAGGTGCGGGAGAGGACCATCATGCTCCTGTCGCTAAGGGCTGCATCGCCTCCGGCAGCCGATGAAATTCAAAGCTACGGGCCACGTGTCAGATCTCCTCGGTTCTGCGCACAACCCGCGCAACTAACGGTTCCGCACATTTTGTTCATTGCGGACATCGACGTTTTTCGGCGTAGCGCAGCGGTATCCGCCCGGCCCTGTGGGTGTCGTAGCGCGCCACCCCACTGGTCGCTCACGTTAAGCGACGTCTGAATGGCTGGCGGTGTGCAACTGTTGCGGGTGCAGTCGCACCGCTCGGGAGTCGGCGTCGGCGCAGGCCCGCGTTAATGCCTCGATCGGCATCGTTCGGACCGCCGCGTGCTCTGCAATGTTCCGTGCGTCGTCGATTCCGCCGGCATCCGGGCCGTAGAGTGCCACCCACCCCACTGCGTCTTGGGTATGGGCATGAGCAACGAAGAGCGCATCCTCGGCGCTCATCTGGGCCAGCACGGCGTCCAACGTGTCGTCGGGTTCGACGATCACGACCACTGGCGTGGCTCCTCGGCTCGCTGCGACTTCCAGATGATCCCGCAACTCGTCCTGCGCGGTTGCTGCTGACAGCAGCGTTTGCAGGAACATTCGGCCGCTGACGGGGTCGCGGTGCACGGCACCGACCCTGGTGCGTACCCACATGCCGGCGACGACTGCCTCGAGGTGCTCGATCTCCGGTGGCAATTCATGTCGAATGACGCCCAAGAGTCGGGTCATGTTGGACCGATACGACTTCCGTGCACCGTCTAGTGTGGCGGCACCCCCGGTGCGCCCGTGCGGCATCGAGTGATAGGCGATGCAAGGCACGCATTCGGGGTCATACCTGTACACCACATGTTCGGTTACAGCCGAATGGCGTCGCCAAACATTGCCCGGAGCGGCCTGCCGAAGGCGAGCGCGGGGCGTCGAGGTCGACGCCCAAACGCTTGAGCGGTTATCCAATTCACGAGACATTTGATCCGTCCCATCCTTGCGTCGTGTCGGCTACTACTCATTGGTGCTGCGCTCTGAGCGCATTTTCGACGAACTGGGTTGTGTAGGTGGCCGACAGGTCAATCCGATCCCGCACCGGGGCCACGTTCTTTGAGTAGTGGCCGAGGATGGTTTGGGTCAGGTCAGGGGTGTCGCGGCGGTGACGAATTCGTCGGTGAAGGTGGCGCCGGTGTCGATGGTCTTGCCTTTCACGGCGGGGTTGAAGGCTGACAGCACGGCCAGGCAGGTGGCGGGTCCGCTCGGGGGCATGATGCCGGTGGGGTTGAAGATGGCCTTCTCGTTGTCCAGCGCTT